>NZ_SJWV01000019.1:0-43364 GCF_004352695.1 Escherichia sp. KCJ4928 | reverse complement strand
GCCTATTACCCAGATCAGGAATGGCATATCATGATTGCGGCGAGAGCAGGATTGAATGTTCTGAAAATGAAAAACAACACGAAATCCGTATTTTTATAAATTCCATGGATATTAGTGCGTTATATTTTTTGACAGGTTAATAAACGTGATCCACCGCACGCTTTGTCGCCCATCAGGCGGAGCGAATGACTACCCTTAAAGAAAAGCCCGATAATTAGCGACGAATTTCGGAGGTTGGATCCTTATGCTCAATCAGAAAATTCAAAACCCTAATCCAGACGAACTGATGATCGAAGTCGATCTCTGCTATGAGCTGGACCCGTATGAATTAAAACTGGATGAGATGATCGAGGCAGAACCGGAACCCGAGATGATTGAAGGGCTGCCCGCCTCTGATGCGCTGACGCCTGCCGATCGCTATCTCGAACTGTTCGAGCATGTTCAGTCGGCGAAAATTTTCCCCGACAGTAAAACCTTTCCCGACTGCGCACCCAAAATGGACCCGCTGGATATTTTAATCCGCTACCGTAAAGTGCGCCGTCATCGTGATTTTGACTTGCGCAAGTTTGTTGAAAATCACTTCTGGCTGCCGGAGGTCTACTCCAGCGAGTATGTATCGGACCCGCAAAATTCCCTGAAAGAGCATATCGACCAGCTGTGGCCGGTGCTAACCCGCGAACCACAGGATCACATTCCGTGGTCTTCTCTGCTGGCGCTACCGCAGTCATATATTGTCCCGGGCGGCCGTTTTAGCGAAACCTACTATTGGGATTCCTATTTCACCATGCTGGGGCTGGCGGAAAGTGGTCGGGAAGATTTGCTGAAATGCATGGCCGATAACTTCGCCTGGATGATCGAAAACTATGGTCACATCCCCAACGGCAACCGCACCTATTATTTGAGCCGATCGCAACCACCGGTTTTTGCGCTGATGGTGGAGTTGTTTGAAGAAGATGGTGTACGCGGTGCGCGCCGCTATCTCGACCACCTTAAAATGGAATATGCCTTCTGGATGGACGGTGCAGAATCGTTGATCCCTAATCAGGCCTATCGCCATGTTGTGCGGATGCCGGACGGATCGCTGCTCAACCGTTATTGGGACGATCGCGACACGCCGCGTGACGAATCCTGGCTTGAGGACGTTGAAACCGCGAAACATTCTGGTCGCCCGCCCAACGAGGTGTACCGCGATTTACGCGCGGGAGCGGCCTCAGGTTGGGATTACTCTTCCCGTTGGCTGCGTGATACTGGTCGTCTGGCGAGCATTCGTACCACCCAGTTCATCCCCATCGATCTGAATGCCTTCCTGTTTAAACTGGAGAGCGCCATCGCCAACATCTCGGCGCTGAAAGGCGAGAAAGAGACAGAAGCGCTGTTCCGCCAGAAGGCCAGTGCCCGTCGCGATGCGGTAAACCGTTACCTCTGGGATGATGAAAACGGCATCTACCGCGATTACGACTGGCGACGCGAACAACTGGCACTGTTTTCCGCTGCCGCCATTGTGCCGCTCTATGTCGGCATGGCGAACCATGAACAGGCCGATCGTCTGGCAAACGCCGTACGCAGCCGGTTACTGACACCTGGCGGGATTCTGGCAAGCGAGTACGAAACCGGTGAACAGTGGGATAAACCCAATGGCTGGGCACCGTTACAATGGATGGCAATTCAGGGATTTAAAATGTATGGCGATGACCTTCTGGGTGATGAAATCGCGCGCAGCTGGCTGAAAACGGTGAATCAGTTCTATCTGGAACAGCACAAAATGATCGAGAAATACCATATTGCCGATGGTGTTCCCCGCGAAGGCGGCGGTGGCGAGTATCCGTTGCAGGATGGGTTTGGCTGGACTAACGGTGTGGTACGCCGTTTAATTGGTTTGTACGGCGAACCATAATATTTTTACAGCCAGCCGCTAACTTCCTGCTGGCTGTAAAATTATCCTCTTCAGGAGGAGATATTTAACATCATTGCCGCCTGGGTGCGATTTTTCACTTCCAGACGGCGATACAGGGATTCCAGATGCGCTTTTACCGTTCCGGTACTGATATTCAGCGCTCTGCCGATCTCCTTATTTGATTCGCCCGCCGCTAACATGGTTAAAATCTCCCGCTGGCGGGCGCTTAACGATTTGAGATCTTTAATGTCCTTTTCCGGCGTCGTCCGCCAGTCTCCAGGCAGAAACATCATCCCCATCGCCGCACTATTTACCGCCAACGCAAATGTCTCGACGGTTGAATCACGAGGCACAATGGCCAGCACATTAAAATGAATAACTTCCTGTAACCACCGTTTATTGCAATCCGTCGCCGTGATTAACACCTTAACCTCAGGAAACTGCACCACGGTTTTTTGCAGCAACCAGTAGCAAAACTCACCATCCTGATCGCCATCGAGCATAACTAAGGCTTCAGGGTAACTTTCCAGCTTTTGCCATAACTCGTCTGCCTGACTGGCCCCCTGAATACTCACTCCTGGAATACGCTGCTGTAAACTGATTTTCATTCCATGAATAAATATTGACTGCCTGTCAAACATGACTATTTGCATAACTGAATCTCCACCTGAATACGTTAAAAAGACTTAAGTAGTGGAAGGGTATTACCCGCGAGAAAAAATAAGAATTCGCCATTTGGCGGTGGCCATTCTACAGAGATGACGCGTAGAAAATAGTTACCGATATAAATAGTTACAGCTAAACGCCTGAAATTACATGTCGAGGGCACTATTTAAAACAATTTTGAGGATTTCCTTATATTGGTGGTTAGTACGCATGCAATTAAAAATGAAACTCCGCGACCACAAGCAAAAATAACAAACGGCAATGAGACAAAAATAAGCACAAATAGCCAACACGTCCTCTATTCACTTTAAAGGGAATCGCTGAAAAATACGCTCTGTTTAGGGGGATTCACCTTTCTCAGAAAGCTATTCCGCCCTTTTCCTGCTGAGAAATCGCCACATTCGTCATGACAACATTGTGAAACCCGGCATTAGATGTTAGAAAAAACAATAAACAATGCGATATGCGCGTTACTGTTTCGCTGTGAACAACAATCGGTCAAAGAAATGGATAAAATTCACGCAATGCAGTTGTTCATCAAAGTCGCGGAGCTGGAAAGTTTTTCCCGCGCGGCGGATTTCTTTGCTTTGCCAAAAGGAAGTGTTTCGCGCCAGATACAGGCACTGGAACATCAACTTGGCACCCAGCTTCTCCAGCGCACCACGCGACGGGTCAAACTCACGCCAGAAGGCATGACCTATTATCAACGAGCAAAAGATGTGTTGAGTAATCTCAGCGAACTGGACGGTCTGTTTCAACAGGATGCCACCAGTATCAGCGGTAAATTACGCATCGACATCCCGCCAGGAATCGCGAAAAGCCTGTTACTGCCGCGCCTGTCGGAATTTCTCTATCTGCATCCGGGAATTGAGCTGGAACTGAGTAGCCATGACCGTCCGGTAGATATTCTTCATGATGGTTTTGATTGCGTGATACGCACTGGCGCGTTACCGGAAGATGGCGTTATCGCCCGTCCCCTCGGCAAACTGACCATGGTCAACTGTGCCAGTCCGCACTATCTGACGCGCTTTGGTTATCCGCAAAGCCCCGATGATCTGACTTCACACGCAATAGTGCGTTATACACCGCACCTGGGTGTACATCCGTTAGGTTTTGAGGTTGCCAGCGTTAATGGCGTCCAGTGGTTTAAGTCTGGCGGCATGTTGACGGTAAACAGTAGCGAAAACTATCTCGCCGCCGGTCTTGCCGGTCTGGGGATTATTCAGATCCCGCGCATTGCCGTGCGCGAAGCCCTGCGTGCCGGGCGGCTTATTGAAGTGTTGCCAGGCTACCGTGCCGAGCCGCTCTCCCTTTCGCTGGTTTACCCGCAGCGTCGGGAGCTTTCCCGGCGTGTAAACCTGTTTATGCAGTGGCTGGCTGGCGTAATGAAAGAGCACCTGGACTGACCGACTATACTTTTTAAGAATGACCACGACAGAAGGACAAAAGAGCGGATGACGCAGGAAAACGAGATCAAACGTCCCACCCAGGATCTGGAGCACGAGCCGATTAAGCAGTTGGATAATAGCGAGAAAGGCGGCAAAGTTAGCCAGGCGCTGGAAACCGTCACCACCACTGCCGAAAAAGTCCAACGCCAACCGGTTATTGCGCACCTGATTCGCGCGACAGAACGCTTTAACGATCGGCTGGGTAACCAGTTTGGTGCGGCTATCACCTATTTCTCATTTTTATCGATGATCCCGATTTTGATGGTGTCGTTTGCCGCAGGGGGCTTTGTGCTGGCCTCCCATCCGATGTTGCTACAGGATATCTTCGACAAAATTCTGCAAAACATCAGCGATCCGACGCTAGCCGCCACGTTGAAAAACACCATCAACACCGCCGTTCAGCAGCGTACGACTGTAGGGCTTGTCGGCCTGGCGGTGGCGCTTTATTCCGGCATCAACTGGATGGGTAACCTGCGTGAAGCGATTCGTGCCCAGTCGCGCGATGTCTGGGAACGCTCGCCGCAAGATCAGGAGAAGTTCTGGGTAAAATATCTGCGTGATTTTATTTCGCTGATTGGTTTGTTGATTGCGCTGATTGTGACGCTTTCGATCACCTCGGTTGCCGGTTCGGCGCAGCAAATGATTATTAGCGCCCTGCACCTGAACAGCATTGAGTGGCTGAAACCGACGTGGCGGTTGATTGGCCTGGCGATTTCCATCTTCGCCAACTATCTGCTTTTCTTCTGGATCTTCTGGCGGTTACCGCGCCACCGTCCGCGCAAAAAAGCCCTGATTCGCGGAACATTTCTGGCTGCTATTGGTTTTGAAGTGATTAAAATCGTGATGACCTACACCCTGCCATCGCTGATGAAATCCCCCTCTGGCGCAGCATTTGGTTCCGTGCTGGGGCTGATGGCATTTTTCTACTTCTTCGCCCGTTTGACGCTGTTTTGCGCGGCGTGGATTGCCACCGCCGAATATAAAGACGACCCGCGAATGCCAGGGAAAACGCAGCCTTAAAATAGGCCGGATGCGGCGTAAACGCCTTATCCGGCATACGATTTTATTCGGCCTGGCTCCCCGTAGGCCGGATAAGATGCGCCAGCATCGCATCCGGCTATAATGCGCACATAACCTCTTGAAACTCTTCCCCAGAGCCTCTTCAGCCATCTATTTGGGAGCAAACAATTTCATTCCAACTCATAACCCCAGCATATAAATCCAGTTGGTAACTTTTATTTAACCTGAAACCAGTTTTATCCACTATTTATAAAATTATGTGAAGCATTTCATAGAAGAAAAATCACTGGCCTAAACATTATCCCCTTTTTGCCTGGTTTTTGACCATTTCCGCGATTTGTTACACATTGAAATATCACTTTTGCTGTGCGTAATATGGCTATTCGTTAGCCAAAAAATAAGAAAAGATTATGCAAGCAACAGCCACAACACTCGACCACGAGCAAGAATACACGCCGATCAACTCGCGTAATAAAGTCCTTGTCGCCTCTCTCATTGGCACGGCCATTGAGTTCTTCGACTTTTACATTTACGCCACTGCGGCCGTTATTGTGTTTCCGCATATCTTCTTCCCGCAGGGCGATCCAACGGCAGCAACGCTACAGTCGCTCGCCACCTTCGCCATCGCCTTCGTCGCGCGCCCCATTGGCTCTGCCGTTTTTGGTCATTTTGGCGATCGCGTTGGGCGTAAAGCGACGCTGGTCGCCTCGTTGCTAACGATGGGGATTTCGACCGTGGTGATTGGTCTGCTGCCGGGCTATGCCACGATTGGTATTTTCGCCCCACTGCTGCTGGCGCTGGCTCGATTTGGTCAGGGTCTGGGCTTAGGCGGTGAATGGGGCGGCGCGGCGCTGCTGGCGACTGAAAACGCCCCACCGCGCAAACGTGCACTGTATGGCTCCTTCCCACAGCTGGGCGCACCGATTGGCTTCTTCTTTGCCAACGGCACTTTCTTGCTGCTTTCCTGGCTACTGACCGATGAGCAGTTTATGAGCTGGGGCTGGCGTGTGCCATTTATCTTCTCGGCGGTGCTGGTCATTATCGGCCTGTATGTTCGCGTGTCGCTGCATGAGTCGCCGGTGTTTGAGAAAGTCGCTAAAGCGAAAAAACAGGTGAAGATCCCGCTGGGTACGCTGCTGACCAAACATGTTCGCGTAACCGTACTGGGTACGTTCATCATGCTGGCAACATATACGCTGTTTTACATCATGACGGTCTACTCTATGACCTTCAGTACCGCCGCCGCGCCAGTTGGGCTTGGCCTGCCACGTAACGAAGTGTTGTGGATGCTGATGATGGCAGTTATTGGTTTTGGCGTGATGGTGCCAGTCGCCGGATTACTGGCTGATGCCTTTGGTCGCCGTAAAAGCATGGTAATTATCACCACGCTGATCATCCTGTTCGCGCTGTTCGCCTTTAACCCGCTGCTCGGTTCTGGCAACCCGATTCTGGTTTTTGCCTTCCTGCTGCTGGGGTTAAGTCTGATGGGGCTGACCTTCGGGCCGATGGGCGCGCTGTTACCAGAGCTGTTCCCAACAGAAGTGCGTTACACCGGAGCATCGTTCTCTTACAACGTAGCGTCGATTCTCGGGGCTTCCGTTGCGCCGTATATCGCAGCCTGGTTGCAGACTAACTACGGGTTAGGTGCGGTGGGGTTATATCTGGCGGCGATGGCTGGCTTGACGTTAATCGCCCTGCTGCTGACCCATGAGACGCGACATCAGTCGTTGTAAGTATCGTGTGGGCAGCCACCCTCACCCCAGCCCTCTCCCTGAAAGGGAGAGGGAGAAAAGCGGAGCGAGATGTTATATCGCGAACATAACAGCCCTCCCCCAGAAAGTGAACGGAAAAGCGGTACTCGTTGTTTCAACACGCACAAAACAGTCCCCTCGCCCCTTTGGGGAGAGGGTTAGGGTGAGGGGAACACGCTGCTCCCGAACTCACCAGCAAACACAATCCAACCTCATCACTTCTTCATCTGCGACAATATCGTCCGACACTGATTAGCCTCCCCTTCGGAAGGTGAGATCAGTGCCAGTAACGCCGCCGCCGGTGTTACCAGCGTTGCCAGTGCCGCAGCAACAGCACCACGGGCAATCAACGGCCCGGCTTTCACCCCAGCCTGCGGATTTTTAAACGTCCCACGCACATACAGCGGCGAACGCAGTGTGATAATCCGAATCCCTTTACTCTCCGGATCAATAGTCAAATCCAGCTGTTCCGAAGCAAAACTTGCCGTGCCGGTAACATTAATCAACGCGTTCTCAGTATCGAAAGCAAAAATCTGCGGGCGCGCCACGCCGTTGGCAATATTCAGATTCGCCGCCGCGCAGTTCACCCGCACCTCATCGTCACCAAATATCGCACCGACAATGTAGTTGCCGACATTCAGCCCAACAATCTCCATCAGGTTGCGGCTCACCAGCCCGTCATTCATCAACAGTTTCAGGTTGCCGTTACTGTTGCCTAAAAGTGCCGCCACCGAGTTACCGCTACCGCGTAGTTCCGCGTCACCGTTCATTTCCCCCAGCGTCTTCTGCATCAGTTCCACATCGGGCATCAGTTCTTTCAGTTTCAGTCGACGAGCCTGAATATCTGCCCGCCCCTGCATCGGCTTTTTATCGCCTTCCAGATGAATATTCGCCGCAATGCTGCCGCCCGCCATGCCAAATTTCAGCGGTTGCAGGCGCAGGTCAGCATTTTTGAGGATGATATGAGTAGAAAGATCGCTAATCGGCAGGCTACTGCCATGCTCAATGCGCCGCCCTTTGAAGCGAACATCGGCATCCATAACGTCCCATTTATCGGTTTCGAAGCGGTCATAAGGCAGCACTTTGCCCGCAGGCTGAACGCTTTTTTCGCCCTTCTTCTGTTCAGACCGTTTCGACTTTTCTGCCCCTTTCCCGGAGTCAACGCCAATTAACGGTCCCAGGTCCGCCAGCCGCAATTGCCGCGACTCGACATCACCTTCCAGTTTTGGTCGTGGCTTTCCGGTGGTGTAGACCAGAGAACCGTGGATATCGCTATCGCCAATTCGCCCATTAAAACCGCGATAATCAAAGACCGACGATTTTTCAGTGTCGATTTTCGCTACCAGCCGACCATCCGTTTCAAACGGCGGGGTATCGGGCAGCAGAACGCCCGTCAGTTCATAGAGATCACCCAGTGAATCGCCAGAAAATTTAAGCCGTAAATCGACACCGCCCATCTTCATTGGGTCATTCACGACGCCATCAAAAGCAACACGGGTGTTACCAGAGCGGAAATCAGCCTGTACCGGAAACGGCGTCCCTTCGCCACGCAGCGCCAGCATACCGCCTATTTTTCCCGTACCCGTGAGCGGTTCACCGTTATAACGTCCCTGCGCCTTCAGGCCAAAAACGTAATCGCCCACCTTTTCTTTATCCGCTTTACCTTTCGATCCAGTAACTTCGCTGAACGGCAGCGGCTTGCCTAACGGATCAACAAAAATCTCCAGATCCGCTTTGCTTACTTTGTCATCAATGGCGATCCGCCCTTGATCGAAAAGAATATTATCCAGCCGAAACGACCATGCCGACGGCTTTGCATTCGCGTCTTTGTTATCATCGTTGGCGAGATTAAACGTCCAGTTATTGTTCTTTTCGGAGAGGCGAATCAGGCGCGCGTCGGGCTTTTCGAGCTTGATCCACGGCAGCCAGACCGTTTTGGTCAGCAGCGCCAGCGGGGCCAGCGTTGCCTCTACGCGTGGCAAATGCACCATCGTGACTTCGGGAATATCCGGTGGATTGCCAAGAATGATGTCTTCCGCGTGTACATGGGGCCACGGCACCCAGCTGCGCCAGCCAGTTTCTTGTTTTTGCCGCTCCCACACCACGCCCAGATCGCCACGGATAGCGAACGGACGATTCAACTCCGCAGAGACTTTCTGGTTGATGGTCGGTTTGAGTCGATTCCAGTCAAAAGTTGCAATCAAAATGATCGCCACGACAATCAACAACAAGAAAGCCCCTGAAATCGCAGCGGTTATTTTGCCTGCCTTGCTCATCGTTCGCTTCCTCATATTCTTCCTGTGCCAGTCCTAAAGATAGTCCAGCCAGGCGGAAAATGAGGCAGCTTATAGCGCCAGAACCGCCGTATTCAGCGTTTCTATCGGTGCCGGGCGTGAAAGAAACCAGCCTTGTGCGGCGAATGCGGGCGAGTTCTGAACATCACGCCACTCTTCCGGTGTTTCTACGCCCTCGACAATCACCCCGCGACAATAGCGATTCATTAGATGTAAAAGCTGAGAAAAGAGTGTGCGGCCTTCCGGCGACTGACGCAGCATCACGAACAGCTCTCGCGCGATTTTGATGTAGTCATAACGCACTTCACTTAGCGCAGAGAAATTTGCCATCCCGGTGCCAAAATCATCCAGCCACAGCGGGCCAAATTCACACATCGAGGCAAAGGTTGAATCTTTCGGCAGGCGGATGTGTTCCACCAGTTCGAAACGCAGCCAGGGAAGACGCTCAATCTGGCGCAGGATTTTTGGTTGCTGACGCAGGGCGATGAGCGTAGGGCCATCAATATTGACCGATGCCAGCAGGCCGTGCTCTATAAAGAAGTCGGCTTTTTGCGCCAACAAATCAATCTGCTCTTTCACAACCTCCATCCGATGGCTGACGGTGATTTCAGTAAAATAGCGATCCGGCGGCAGGCGTTGCGAAGGGTTCAAGGGATGCGTGACCACCGTTAATAGCTCCACGGCCATTAACCGCCCGCATGTTTGATAGATCGGCTGCCAGGTGTAAGCACGCTCACACTGCAACCAAAAACGCCGTTCCTGCAAGCTCTCGATGCTTGCTTCAGGGTTGCTTATTCGCTGGATAACCTGCCTTATCATCAAAGATGTCCTGTGTTTAAAAGTGATGCTGCCCGGACTCGACAAAGATTATCGGCGCGTAAGGGCAGAACTTTACCGCCTGGCCGGGGTAAATTTCCTCACTCCACAACGGAATCTTTCAGGAATACGTCCTGGCTCAAAAAAATAATGGAACACTGTTTTAATATGGTTGACCAGCAAACCACCACAGCGCAAACTAACGCTAATTTTTTACAGATCAGGTTCACGACTATGTCCAAAAAGATTGCCGTGATTGGCGAATGCATGATTGAGCTTTCCGAGAAAGGCGCGGACGTTAAGCGCGGTTTCGGCGGCGATACCCTGAACACTTCCGTCTATATCGCCCGTCAGGTCGATCCTGCGGCATTAACCGTTCATTACGTAACGGCGCTGGGAACGGACAGTTTTAGCCAGCAAATGCTGGACGCCTGGCACGGCGAGAACGTTGATACTTCCCTAACCCAACGGATGGAAAACCGTCTGCCGGGCCTTTACTACATTGAAACCGACAGCACCGGCGAACGTACGTTCTACTACTGGCGTAACGAAGCCGCGGCAAAATTCTGGCTGGAGAGCGAGCAGTCTGCGGCGATTTGCGAAGAGCTGGCGAATTTCGATTATCTCTACCTGAGCGGGATTAGCCTGGCGATCTTAAGCCCGACCAGCCGCGAGAAACTGCTTTCCCTGCTGCGCGAATGCCGCGCCAACGGCGGAAAAGTGATTTTCGACAATAACTATCGTCCGCGCCTGTGGGCCAGCAAAGAAGAGACACAGCAGGTGTACCAGCAAATGCTGGAATGCACGGATATCGCCTTCCTGACGCTGGACGACGAAGACGCGCTGTGGGGTCAACAGCCGGTGGAAGACGTCATTGCGCGCACCCATAACGCGGGCGTGAAAGAAGTGGTGGTGAAACGCGGGGCGGATTCTTGCCTGGTGTCCATTGCTGGCGAAGGGTTAGTGGATGTTCCGGCGGTGAAACTGCCGAAAGAAAAAGTGATCGATACCACCGCAGCTGGCGACTCTTTCAGCGCCGGTTATCTGGCGGTACGTTTGACGGGCGGCAGTGCGGAAAACGCGGCGAAACGCGGGCACCTGACCGCAAGTACCGTTATTCAGTATCGCGGCGCGATTATCCCGCGTGAGGCGATGCCAGCGTAAACGCAGCATATGCAAAAGGCTGGATAAAGTGTTACCCCTCTATCCAGCTCATCCATAAATACCTGATGGTTGTGCTAACTCATCACCATCAGGCATTACTGTGCAGGTGGAATATCCGTCACTTCAGGATGTACGTCATCCGTGGCGACAGAGGTGGCGGCAGCAGCAGTCGATGGGGCCATGATTTGATCCCAGGCCGCCTGCAACGCTTTCATGTTAAATTCCGGCTCGCCTTTCGGCTGCAGCAGTATTAACGCCATATCATTCGACAACTGCTGACGCAGATCCTGATTTAACATCTCCACCGTCAGGCTGTTAAGGAAATCCTGCCGCAGTTTCTGATACTGCTCCGGCGCGATATCGACGACCTGATTTTGCAACGAACGCATCCGCTGACCCATCAGAATATCGGTATCAGCCCGCGCATAGGCGGCAAACAGTTTCTGCAGCTCCAGTTTCTTTTGCGCCACTAACGCATTGAACTCTTCTTCCGGCAGACCTTTATCGCGAACCTTCGCCAGTTCACGCGCCACCAGATTAAGGTTGCTGTTCAGCTTGTCGTTTGGTGATTCGATGTTGATGGCACACTGCGCACGCAGATACAGCACACGGCAGTCAAATCCAAGACCGATGTCTTTGCTGTTACTGGCGCTTAACGCTTGCTGAACATGCCAGAACAGCGCCTCGCGGGCCAGGTCCGCACGCCAGTAGCGCAGCAGTGCGGCTGATTCACGAATCGGCTGCCACGGCGTATCCCACATGATAGATAACCGGTCCTGACGCACCGCGTCAGTCATAATACTCACCGCTTCCGCACGCAGCGGAGAAAGCGTCGGCACCGGAGCTGGCGTTTCACGTTTGCCTTTCAGTTCGCCAAACGTTTTGTTGATTTGGTCGACAACCGAGCGCGCATCCACGTTTCCCACCACCAGTAGCGTCATTGCATCCGGGGTGTACCATTTCTGATAGAAATCTTTAATTTTTTCCGCTTCAACGGGTTGTTTCAGCGGATCGGCAGGATCGTGACCTAACAAGGTTGATCCTTTCAGACGATAACGCCACCAGCCCTCTTTAGTATCGGCAGGCCAGGTTGCCACCATGTCCTGACTTTGCAGCGCGTGGTTGATGGTTTCTGGCGTGATAGTCAGTTTGCCAGTGGCATTTGCCAGGTAAGAGAGCGCCTCTTTCAGCAAATCGTTACGGTTATTGGGCAAACTCAGATTAAACAGCGTAGTGTCATACGAGACAATTACCGGCGGCATCGGGCGTTTAGGGTCGATCCCCTGCTGCCACAATGAACGCGCCTGTGCTGCGTCAAGGCCACCGCTTTGCGTTAGCGCAATACGAGGGATGGCGTGACTGTAACCGCTCTGTTGTGTACTTTCGGCGAGCGAACCGGTATTAACCAGCAGGCGAATTTCAACACGATCGCTGGGACGCTGGGGGGTGGTCAGCACTTGCCACTGTAAACCGTTGGAAAGCGTCCCCTGTTGCCATGCTGGATCAGGCTGGAGCGCATCTGCCTGCACATAGCCAGCAGTGGCCATCATCAGCAAACCGCCCGCTAAAAGTCGAATTTTTGTGCCCTGCATGTGAACCCCTGATCAACTATCCTGGTAATAAAAAAACTGCCCGTTGTCGGTCAGTCTAAATGACGTTAAAAACACTTCGTGTTAGACCGCAAGAACATGAAAATGTCACGGAAGAAGTGAAATAAACCTGAACTCACCCAGGTGGTAAGTTCAGGCACAGGGGTCAATTATGCGCAAACACCCGCACTCGGGGAAGGGAGTGCGGGCATAAGTGATGAGATTAAGAGGATAATTCGTGCGTTTTGCCATCCGGCGCACGATTATTCAGCACATCGTCCAGTTTTTTGTGGTCCAGTTCTTTCACCCACTTAGCAACGACAATGGTCGCTACGCCGTTACCGACCAGGTTAGTCAGCGCACGAGCTTCTGACATAAAGCGGTCGATACCGAGGATCAGCGCCAGACCCGCTACCGGCAAATGGCCCACCGCAGAGAGCGTCGCCGCCAGCACGATAAAGCCACTACCCGTTACCCCTGCCGCCCCTTTAGAAGAAAGCAGCAACACGATTAACAGCGTGATTTGGTGGACGATATCCATCTGACTGTTAGTGGCCTGGGCGATAAACACCGCCGCCATTGTCAGGTATATCGATGTGCCATCAAGGTTAAACGAGTAGCCTGTCGGGATGACCAGCCCCACCACCGATTTACGGCAGCCGAGTTTCTCCATCTTGTCGAGCATACGCGGCAGCGCCGACTCGGAAGATGAAGTCCCCAGTACAATCAGCAGTTCTTCACGGATGTAGCGGATAAATTTGAAGATACTGAAACCAGTCGCTTTAGCGATTGAACCCAATACCAGCACCACAAACAGGATACAGGTAATGTAGAAACAGATAATCAGCTGCCCCAGTTGCACCAGTGTGCCGACGCCGTATTTACCGATGGTAAACGCCATTGCCCCGAACGCACCAATAGGCGCCAGACGCATGATCATATTGATGATGCCGAAGATGACCTGCGAGAAACTTTCGATGACGTTAAAAATCAGTTGGCCTTTGCTGCCCAGACGGTGGAGCGCAAAACCAAACAGTACGGCAAACAGCAGCACCTGCAGAATGTTACCGCTGGCAAATGCGCCAATGACGCTCGCCGGGATGACATCCATAATGAAGGCGACAATGCCCTGGTCTTTCGCCTGATCGGCGTAAACCGCTACCGCTTTCGCATCAAGCGTTGCCGGATCGACGTTCATTCCGGCACCAGGCTGCACGACGTTAACGATGATAAGACCAATAATCAGCGCGATGCTACTGACAATTTCAAAGTAAAGCAGTGCGACTGCGCCGGTACGACCGACCGCCTTCATGCTTTCCATGCCCGCAATGCCCGTTACGACGGTACAAAAGATGACAGGAGCGATGATCATCTTAATGAGCTTAACGAAGCCGTCGCCAAGCGGTTTCATTTGCTCGCCTATTTCAGGATAGAAATGGCCAAGGAGAATACCAATGGCTATCGCTGTCAGGACCTGAAAGTAAAGGCTTTTAAACAGAGAGGTTTTCATAGGGTGTCCTTTAGTAAAACCACAGGTCTTGTAAGGTTATGGGGTACCTGCGGCCTTAAAATAACACCCAGACAACATCACAGAAATGTACCTGGATCATAATTGAAACAAAAAGGTTAAAAAGTTTGAGCTGGCTCGCACAAACCAGCACTTTTTAAAGTTTTGTAATCAGTTTGGGGTAGCTACTTTTCTTCCAGGTAACTCTCTTCGAAGATTTCAATAGGGAGTGGGCGAGCAAAAAGGAAGCCCTGGGCAATACCAACGCCCGCTTTTGCCAGCCAGTCGCGTTGTGCTTCAGTCTCCACGCCTTCGGCAATCATTTGTAAGTTCAGGCTCTGCGCCAGCATGATAATTGCAGCAATCATGCTGCTATCTTCCGGCAAGCCTTCAACAAACATTTTGTCGATTTTCAGTACGTCGATTGGCAACGATTTCATATGCTGCAGCTGACGCAGCCCTGCGTAGCCCATGCCGAAATCATCCAGCGCCACCCGAACTCCGGCATTGCGCAGCGGACGGAGGATTGCCACCGCAGCATGAGGGTCGTCAATACGTCGGCTTTCTGTCACTTCCAGAATCAGTGTTCCCGGCTGAATGCGATAGCGGGTTAACAGTTCCAGCATATCCGCCACCATATTTGGGTGCATCAGTTGCAGCGCAGAGAGGTTTACCGACAAGGGCAGCATAATGCCGCGCTCTTGCCAGGCTGCAAGCAATCGACAGGACTCTTCCAGCACCCAGTGACCGACGGTAACCATCAGCCCACAGCACTCAATGCGATCGATTAAGCCATCCGGCAGGTCCCAACTGCCATCCGGTTGCTGGATACGCAGTAACACTTCCGCACTGACCAGTTTTCCGCTGGTCATCTCGACCTGTGGCTGTAACCAAATAGCAAACTGATGATTTTCCAGTGCATTAAGGATATCGCTCTCTTCCGTCAACCGCTTCTGGGCGGCTTCCATCTGCTGCGGATCAAAGAACTGAATCTGATTCTTGCCTTTATGGCGAGCGGTAAATGCCGCAGAAATAGCGCGACTGTAAAGCTGTTCGGCGGTGAGATCGCCGTAGAACATCGCCACGCCAATGCTACAGTGCGGACGGAGTTGAATACGTTCAATCGGCAGGCGCTCGCTCATGATAGTGAGCACTTGCTGACCTAAGGTGATTGCGTGCCACGGTTCCTGTACACCGTTGGCAATGACAGCAAAGTCATAACCGCTAATCTGCGCGAGGATCATACGTGGCGACAGTACCGATTTGAGTTTTTCCACCAGCGTCAGCAGCAGAATTTCTCGTTGCGCCTCTTTCAGCACGCCCGCAGTATCACGCAGGGTTTCACAGGTGATGATCATCAGCGCGGTGGTTTGTTTACGCGCGACAACCTGCTCCAGCATCTCCATCAGCAAGGCTTTGTTCGGCAAATCCGACACCGGGAAGCGCATCGCATTTTCGTTCTGTTCTTCATAATGGCGCTGCAGCAATTGCTGGTTGAGGTTGTAACTGCGCACCAACATACCGATTTCATCGTCCTGATGCAGACGCGGTAATGCCAGTTGGTGACCAACAAGCTCCTGGGCTGGGATGGCGTTAAGTTCGCGAGCAATATTGCGTAACGGATGCAAAATCAGGCGGTTAATGCACCAGCTAATCGCCACCGTCAATATTAACGACAAAAGTAAGTAAATGGTCACTAACGTTGAGAGGGTGCTCATCACGAACTTATACATACGGAAGGAATCCGCCTGTAGCACCAGATAGGCAATTGGCTGCGGATTTGCCGGACGTTCGAGCGAGTAGACGCCCAGCGAGATTTGAACCGGTAGCTCAAACAGGCGAGTAACCATTACCGGCACCGGACGCTCTGGAATAAAACTTTTACGCAGCGCCTGGAACTGGTTAGGCAGCACTACATCGGCACGGCTGACCACGCCTGCCGGTTTAATGCTGGCAAGAATAGCTTCCGCTTCGGGAATATCGCCTTTCAAAATAGCTGAAGATAAGGGTTCGCGGACAGAGCGAGCAATGCTTTCCAGTTGCGTAGCCGTGTTATAGCGATTCTGCTGGACCAGATGGAACAGCAAAACGGTGCAAAAAATAAAAACGAACACCAGGACAACGGCTGCCACCATTGCCATCTGCTTGATTGTTAACGAGCGACTTACGCGCAAATTGTCTCCCCCCGGAAATCCCAGATTGCCGCCCGAGTATACCCGATCGCAGCGGCATTAAGAGAGGCGCTATCTGAAAACTTACCAGTCGGCGTAAGGTATCAGCGGCTGCGGCGGTAAATCCATGTCACCCTGCCATCCGGCGGCGGAATAACGTACGTAGAGCAGGAAATGGCTGGGTGCGTAATCTTTCGCCTGCTGGATATCAATTGCCGTGCCAACAAACCAGTTGGAAGTAACACGTCGTTCAAGTAATGCCCGCGCCGTGTAGCCGAAGCCCTGACTGCTGCCGCCATCGTTGGATTGCCGCGCAGCTTCTTCCTGCCAGTCGGTCGGGATCAGATTCATCAGCGGATAACGCGGCATGGTTTTGGTGCGTGAATGCGACCACGAGCCAGACGCCCCCAGCTCCCACGACCAGTTTTCCGTGCGCTCCCGCCACATCACCGGTATGGCAAACGACAGGTATTCCTGCGGACTGTAGTAACCGCCCTGACCGAGTGAGTAGCCACTCAGGTCTTTGTCGTAATGCCAGATCATGTTGTTCAGGCCGATTGTGACGCGGCGATTGTTCTGGTTAATGACCTTATAGTAATAGCCCGTCATCCAGCGCACGCGCCAGTTATCTTCGACATTTTTACCGGTTAACTGGTCGCCACTAAGCGATGCCCAGACGCCGTTTGCTTCACCTTTATCGTAGCTCAGACTTAGCCCCACACCGTCGGCACGTACGCCACCCCATTTTTTCCCGGTATTGCTCGGGGAGTCTTTTTGCCCGCCAAAGGCAAGCAAAGAACTGGAGATGGGCCGACGGTGGGCGTTAACGGTGTAACCCAGCGGCCCGATATCATCGCTGTAACTGATGCCGCCGACCACATCCACCACGTTGAAGCCCATCGGCGTGGTGCCGATATCCCAGCTCCAGGTGTCGTTGCGCCAGCCAACCGCCACGCTGGCACCGGAATCCGACTGGCTGCGGTTGCCACTACAGTCGTGCAACGTACAGGTACCCCAGTTGTCATCCCATTTGCCATCGGCATTAGTGGAGAAACTGCCGACGTTCATATTGACGAAATCACTGCGAAAGAACATCCGCCCGTCAGAATACGGCGCATCCACCTGCAACATGGTAGTGTGCGCTTTCAGATCGGAGTAACCACCGGTGCCGCTCGACCCCCAGTAATCGTGCTCGAGGGTGACGTTAAGATCCTGCTGGCGATAGAGGTCCGCCGCATCGCTGCGCACGCCGCGTTTCAGCCAGTCATCTTTCTCGTCGTTACGGGTCAGTCGGGTAAAGGTGTCGTTATCCTGCGGACGCGTCGTAGTCACACCGGATGCGACCATGGCGTCTTTGTAGGTTTCCAGCGCCTGCTTTGGATCGCCCGCCTGCGCTTCAAACTTCGCACCATCACGCAGCACCATCGCGCTTTCCATCGACGGTGGCTGAGATTTTGCCTGCGGGATCAACTTATTAAACGTCCGCTGCGCTGCTGCGGTATCGCCAAGCTGCGCCTGTGCCAGCGCCACGCGCCGCTGTGTGTTCAGCGAGGCGTTATCGGTAGCGGGCAGTTTCGCCAGCTGGCTACGTGCCGCCGCTTTGTCACCGGCAGCAATATCCACTTCCGTCAGACCAAGAATGGCGTCGGCGTTAGCTGGCTCCCGCGTCAGGACATTCTGATATGCAGCGCGGGCGGCGGTGTAATCACGTCGTTGTTGCGCCCAGTCAGCCAGCGTGAGGTCAATACGCGTGGAAGGTGGTTGCTGGCGCAGCATCGCTTCCGCTTCAGCTTCTTTGCCGCTTTCTCGCAGGCGATTAGCGGTTTCCAGCACCTGATCGCTTTGCAGTCGATTAACCAGCTCCTGAATATTGCTGTTCCACTGCGCGCGCGGCAGGCTGTTGATATGCGCCAGCGCCGCTCTGTCCTGGTCATGACCAGAGAGGTACAGCCCGTAAGCGTAAACCTGCTCCGGGTCGTTCGGCTTCTGCTGCGCCAGATTGCGCATTAACATATCGGCCTGGCTGCGTTGTCCGGCCTGCCAGAGATCCTGCGAAAGTCGGTAAGTAATCCATACGCTGCCGGGGTCCAGCGCCAGTCGTTGCCGCTGAAGTGCTGCCGCCTGCGCCCATTTGCCCTGGTTTTCCAGTGCCTCTGCCTGCTGTGCCAGACGGTCGTTTTGCAGGCTGCGTTCGATATCATCAATGCTACGCCGCTGACTGGCAGAGAGCGAGGCGATAAACGCTTCAGCTTTTTCTGGCGATTGCTGGCGGTAAATATTTGCCAGCCCGCGCACGGCGTTAGTGTTGCCGCTGTCCATACGCAAGGTCTGCTGATAATAACGTTCGGCGGCGGGATAATCTTTTCGCGCCATCGCCACATCGCCCAGCCCCAGCACTGCATAACTGTCGGTGTTATCGACATTACGCGCCTGCTGGAACAGGCGTTCTGCCCGGTCAGGATTATTGGCTTTCAGCGCAGCATCGCCCTGCTGGATCGCCAGCCAGTAGCGGTTTACTTTCAGCAGACTGTTCCATTTGTCGTTGTTGCTGCTGTGCGGGTCCAGTGCGAGGGCTTTTTCCAGATTCGCCACTGCATTGGCGCGATCGCCTTTCTGAGAATACGCCTGGCCCAGCGCCCCCAGAGCTTCACTGTCTTTCGGGTTCGCCCGCACCGCCTGTTGTAGTTCGGGAATGGCTTTACCCGCCATACCAGAGTCCACCGCCGCTAAACCTTGCGCACGAGCGCGGAAAGCAGGATCGGCCAGCTGTTTTTGCTGTTCTGCCAGTTGCGATTGCGCAGCCGCCACGCTATCGCCATCACTAAAGATCGAGAGATATTTTTTCAGCGCCGACACACTGGCATCACTGACGGGCATGTCTTTAATCTGCCCGTACCAGATTTTAGAGGCCCCTTCGCGCCCGGCGTTCGATTTTGCCATCTGTTCCAGGACGGCAAAACCTTCGTCACGCCGATCGCTACTAAACAGCAATAGCGCCAGATTGTTTTGCAGGCCCGTATTGCCCGGCGTATCCGCATTAATGCGTTTTAGCTGATTAATCGCTTCGCCACGGCGAGCCGGAATTTTCGCCACCGTACTCCAGTACTCGACGGCAATGTCACCTTCCGGCGGCGCACCGTTGAACAGTTTGTTGTAACTCGCCACAGCTTCTTCTGCATGACCGGTCGTCGCCTGCAATCGTGCCTGTTGCAGTGCCTGACGACCATCCGGCGTGGAAAGTAGCATCGTAGTCCGCGACGATTTATACGCATTTGAACTCGGCGCTAACTGCGACAGCCGATCGAGCTGTTTTTGCGCGCCATCAATATCGCCCTGACGTAACAAAGAACGGAAACGGGCGGCAACGACGTCCGGGTTATTCGGATCAATAAGTTCCAGCCGATATAACGACTGTTGCACCAGATCTTCACGATGGGTCGCTTCGCCTAACCGAACTTGCTCCAGCAACTGTTGCTGAGCGGTTGGTGCTGCCTCGACCATCGGCATGACGGCCAGACCGAGGGAAAGCGTGAATATGTTTAGTGTGAATTTGCGCATTCCTGGCCCCAGTCAGGTAATAACTCACCTTTTGTCGAGAAGCGGAAACGGTGTTGATCCCAGCCTTGTCCAAACAGGGTCAGCACATAGTTGTAATAGGCATCGCTGCCGGGAAAGTTATCGGCCACGCGCTGGCGCTGAACGGCCTGCGCATCGCGGTTTTGTAAAAAGGGCAGCATGGCGGCAGAAAAACCGACCGGTCCTTTACCCTGCGCTTTCCCCGTAGCCACATCCACTTTTTCCGGCGGATAACCGTTTTTCTCAGTGAATGTCGCCATCGGTTTAAACCGGTTGAGCATCCGCGCTTTTTGCGGATCGCTGTCAGGCATCATGCCTACCCACATGTAAACGCGGATAGCGTCGTAGCTGCTGATCAATGTTTTTTCGGCTTTTAGCTGCCAGCCTTTGTCTTTCTCATAGCGCACCCAGTCTGGCGAAAAACCTTTCGGGGCGGTTTCCAGCAATAAACGTTGATTGGTTTCGCGCAGCGTGGTCCACGGCGCGCCAAAGCGGGTGAAATACTGCGCCAGCGTCGGCGGCAGGTAGCTGGGGTTAAAACGCCAGCTGTTATCCTCAGCAAAACCCACTTTGCCCGGTAACAACATGGAACCCAGCCCAGGCACCGTCACCACTTCCTCCCGCGCGATACGTTTTAGCAACGCGCTGCCGATGTCGGTATAACGCTGCTCTTTCCACAAACGCCCCGCCTCCAGCAACGACCAGGCCATCCAGACATCACCATCGGAGGCCGAATTGCTGTCCAGCACTTCCCACTTACTGTTCTCTTTCTTGCCCCACAGCCAGGCGGGCAAACGTTCTTTTAAAGAGCCCTGAGCGAGATTGTTCTGCGTCCAGTCGAGAATATTATCGAAAGCTACACGGTCGTTAGCCGCCAGGGCAAAGAACATACCGTAACTTTGCCCTTCGGAGGTGGTGATTTTGCGCGCGTCGCTGGGGTCGATGACGCGCCCTTCCTGACTGATGTAATCCTTTTTAAACTGCTCCCAGGCAGGCCAGGTACAGGCTGCCTGAACACTAAAGGCAGCCAGCAGCAGCATCGTCACGATTCCACTACGCAACACATTCATCTTCAATTACTCGTTATCCGGGTTAAGACGACGACGACTAATAATTCGCAGCAGACGCCACAGTACCCATGCCAGCAATATCACACTGATAGCCGCCAGCACCGCCAGCAGAATCGGATGGTTTGCCAGCGCATACCACACGCGCTCGAACCACGGCAGATGACCTACGTAATAAACGTCGCCAACACGTAGGCTGTTGATACCGGACTCGCGGATCACCGCGACCGAACCGAACATGGTGGCGCGTTTGCCGCTATCGTTCACCGCATCGTTAAGCATTTCATAACCGCGTGGGCTATCTGCCAACAGCGCAATCACGCTGCGCTGGTCGTTATACGGCGACTGGAAGCCAATCACCGCCGCCATCGCACCGGAAGAGGTCAGCGTTGACCGGGTTTCTGCCGCGCGATCGCTCTCGTCCGGCACAATGCCGGGGAACGGGGTCTGGCGCATCGGTGTTTTCACCCAGCTTTCGGTCGCCTGCACCAATAGGTCGATCTGCTTATCGTCTTTCAGTTTGTCCGGGATACCACCGATGATCATGATGTCGGCATCTTTGCCCTGAATGGTGCTGCCATCATCGGTCACCGTCAGATTAATCGCCGGGAAGCCCGTCTGTGCGCCGATAAAACCAACAGTATTCAGCAACGTTTCCATCTGTGCTTCGTTAGGCGCTTTCGGCATCACGGTGATGGTTTGCGACAGATCCGCCATCCGGCTGAATGGGAAGCCCGCGTTAGCAAAGGCGCGTAGATCCGGCATCGGGATGAAGTGGTAATACTTCGAGAAGTCGATGGTGGAGTCGTCACCAATCACCACATGATTCTGCACCGGCTGGAAGGTAATACAGTTATCCACCGAGCCGCCCGGCATCGGGTTCATATACTCAAAGTCGAAGCGCAGCTGGTTGGTCGCGCCCAGTTTCAGCGCCGGAATAGAGACATCTGTTTTGCCATCCAGCAAACCTTGTAATACCGGAATCCGCAGCAGCAGGCGGTTCGCCTCCTGTTTGCTGCTCAGGTTGAAGGATTGCAGGAACTGGTTATTCAGGCTGATATCCATCCGCGAACTGTCTTTCACCGGCGGCATGGTGTAGCGGTAATTAATATCCATATCAATGCCGGTACTGCGCATCAGGTAGAGATCCGGCGGCAGGTTTAGCGAAACGTTAATCGCTGCTGGCTCAAGACCGCTGGATTGTAACTGTTCTTCATAGGTTTTCAGTTCGCCAAATGTGACCGGACGATCGGTACGTACCCAGTTCGGCGCATCGTACGGCTTACGCGGTAGCAGCGGTTTCACTTCATTCACTACCACGCTTTCACCACGGAACAGAATGTTACCCTGAGCGATACCTTTCGCTGCCTGCAACAGGTCTTTGTCGTCACGACCAAACACCACCAGCAGTTTGACGTAAGGATTCTGCGGATGGTTAATCATCTCAATCACAGGGGCTTTTACCGCCGGATGATCGCGCAGGAAGTCCGGCCGTTTGTCGTTGGTTGCAAAGACAATGGCATTACGATCCGGCAGTTGGTTATAGAGCACCGGGAAGTTCTGCCCACGCCAGCCAGAACGCGAACCAAACCACGAGGCGACAATGGCAGAGGCTTGTTGCAGCCCAACATCCGGCGCACCCGCAAAGACCATCGGCAAGGTGTTAGTACGGTTATCGCGCGGGTCAAAGAATGGCACCGGGAAGTGTGACAGGTCATTCTTCACATTCAGGGTCTGATAGGTCAGATCCAGTCCACTGCTCCGCCCAACATCCAGCCAAAGCGTGGTGCTGGCCGGGTTTTCGCACACGTCCTGATAATGGCCGACAAACTCCAGCCGCACACGGTTGAAGTCGGTAATAAACAGTGGGTTAATGGGCATTTGCGCCAGCGTTTTTTTACCCAACTGTTCTTTGGTCACTGGCAGCACGCCCATCAGCTCATCATTGAGATAAACCTTTAACTGCGACTGGACAGGCAGTAACGATGGCGATGGCGTGTATTCGAGGTTGAGCATCGCCTTCGTCACCACTTCATCGCTGCGCATACCAAACTCAATGCTGCCGTTCGGGTTAATGCCACGTAGCACCATGCTGCCCGGCGGCGGCGCAATTTGCGCAAAGGTCAGCTTCACATCACGCGAAGGACCGTTCTGCGCCACGACTGGCGCATCAGCGCCCTGCACGCCCGGCATCACTTGCCCCACCTGCGGATTTTGTTCCGTCTGGGCGGCTACAGCTGGCTCAGCATTGATCAGTGGTTGCGTTGCTGGCGTCGCCTGCGTCATGAAAGAGGGGAACGCACTCATCCCCATAGCCACTGCACAAATCCAGAATAGTTTTCTTTTCATCGCGTTATCATCATTGTTGAGCCAAAGCCTGATCCGATGGTTGTGCCGTTTCGCTCCGCTCCGGGCGGCGCGGAATAAACGATACAACCCAGGAAACCAGAGAAGTCAGCACACGGAATATGCCCTTCACCGAAGAAGGCGCAAACTCCGCCAGATGGCGGTAGCCACGGAAGCCGAGCTTCAGAATATCCAGCAGACTTTCCAGCGGCTTATCTTCCGGGTAGCTGTCCTGCCAGAGCGCCCATGTATCCGCACGGGCAAACGTACACTGCACAAAATCGATATGTTGCTGGGTGGTGAGCGGCATTAATTTCAGCCCAACTTCATTACCCATCACGCGCGCCACCTGGGTCGGGAAGACGTATTCCTGCTGACCGCGTTTAAGCAACAGATTCACTTTCTGCCCTTCCAGAATCTGCGCCTGACCGTTGATCTTGATCCCCAAACCACCGTCGGAGAAATCCTGAACGGTACACGAGAAGAGGTGACCATCTTCGCGGGCAATTGCCGCGGGCATCGTCATCTCCACGCGGTGCGATCGGCGTACCTGTTTGCTTTCTACCGATACCGCAACTGCGCCGCCAAGAACAATCAGGTTGTAGAACACCCACACCATACTGACGACCACGGTGAGCATCTCGGTTGGCGGGCCATAGAAGTAGCGCCAGATGCCTACCGCAACGCCCACCAGGTTGAGTAGAACAAGGAAGATGTAGGGCCGCGAGATCACCCAGTCGACGTACTCTTCTTCCACCAGTCCACCTTTGGCGGTGACGTTAAATTTGCCTTTGTGCGGGTTAATCAGCGCCACCAGCGTCGGTGGTGCGATATACCACGCCAGCACCGTTTCGTAGATTTCACTCCAGAAAGAGTGGCGATATTTGCCCTGGATCTTGGAGTTGGTCAGGCTGGCATGGATCATATGCGGCAGCACGAATAGGGCGATCATCAACGCTGGCGCATAGATGATGTAGGCATGAAGCAGCAGGAACGCCAGCGGCGCAGTCAGGAAGATCAGTCGTGGAATGCCCGACAAGAAGTGGAACATGGCGTTGACGTAGCACAGCCGCTGGGCGAATTTCAGCCCTTTACCGGTAAGCGGGTTATCGAGACGGAAGATTTGCACCATCCCGCGTGCCCAGCGAATACGCTGACCGATATGCGCCGACAGACTTTCGGTCGCCAGCCCCGCCGCCTGCGGAATACGCATATACGCGGAGGTATAGCCACGACGGTGCAAACGCAGAGAAGTATGCGCATCTTCAGTCACGGTTTCGACAGCAATGCCGCCAATTTCATCCAGCGGCTTACGACGAATCACCGCACAGGAACCGCAGAAGAAAGTGGCGTCCCACATATCGTTGCCATCCTGCACCAGACCATAGAACAGCGTGCCTTCGTTCGGTGTTTTACGAAAACGCCCCAGGTTGCGTTCAAACGGGTCCGGCGAGAAGAAGTGGTGTGGAGTCTGCATCATCGCCAGCTGTTTCTCTTTCAGGAACCAGCCCATGGTCATTTGCAGGAACGATCGCGTTGGTACGTGGTCGCAGTCGAAAATCGACACGAACTCGCCTTTGGCATATTTCAGCGCATTGTTGATGTTGCCCGCTTTCGCATGTTCATGAGTGGTACGGGCGATATATTTCACCCCCACGTTTTGCGCAAACTGGCGAAACTCTTCCCTACCGCCGTCATCGAGGATCCAGATGTTCAGCTTGTCTTTCGGCCAGTCGATACCCAGCGAGGCGTAAATAGTATTTTTCACCACGTTGAGATCTTCGTTGTAAGTCGGGACAAAGATATCCACCGACGGCCACAGCGACATATCTTTCGGCAATGGCACCGGCTGACGATTCAGCGGCCATACTACCTGGAAGTAGCCGAGCACCAGCACAATCCACGCGTACGTTTCAGCGAAGAGCAGAATAAGCCCGCACACCAGGCTGACCGGATCGTCCCAGTTCAGCGTAGAGGTGTAACGCCACCAGATATAACGGCAAGAAACGGTCAGCGACAGCACAATCAACATTAGCGCCGAGAAGCGCCCCGGCATCCGCCGTACGATCAGCGCTACACCCCACAGCAGCATCAGGAAGATAAACTGCGCCAGCGGGTTAAACGGTTGAGTAACGCAGATTAACGCCAGAATCAGCGAGAAGGTGACGATGATACCGAGGATCAACCGCCGCGCCCCGGCACTCAAATGACCGAGCTCTTTTTTCTCATCAAGATGCTGTGTTTTATGGCTAACGCGCTCAGGCAGCTCGTTCATCCATTGATGGTAACGTCCACGAATATTCTGCAGACCTGAAAATGCCCGCCTGCGCGGTTTCGGCGTTTCTTTGCGCGATGTACCGATCAGTAACCAGCATGTTTGAATGAGATAACGGACCGGGTCCAGCGGACGCGGACGCGAGGCGTTGATATGCGGATACAGGTTTTTATGTTCTGCGCGAATACGCTGCCAGCGCGGGTGCTCCAGCGGAATAAAAATCCAGGCCAGGATCATCCAGAAACAGCCGAGCGTCGCGCTGAAAGCCGACGCACCGTGACGACGATAATCGCGATAACGCCCGATAAGCCGCGCGTTGACCGGCGGGATAAGCAACCACCGGGTCAGGATACTCATGATGCACTCCCGACTGGCGTTTTCAGCCCGGAATAGTTCAACAGGCACCAGTTCGCCAGCGTCAGTATCTCTTCTGCCGCCAGGCATTCAGCCATCGCTTCATCACGATGAATGAGCATCGGCAGCAATCGGCGCTGGCTTTGCAACCAAAGCTGGTAAATATCGTCCTGAACCTGACTGCCAATACGGAAGTTATTAATCAAAATATGTGCGCCATCCGGCAGCGCTTGCTGATGCAGGCGGATATGGCAGTTGGCATCCACATTGACGATTGCCAGCGAGTGATCGCACAAACTCAGCAGCTGGTGGGTTATCTGCGAGGCATCACGCGGTAAGTCGATTAAAATCCACTGGTAACGCCCGCTGGCTTTTAGTTGCTGTAAGCCGGAGCAAATATCGCTCAGCCGGGTTTGCCAGTGCTGTGGATTTTCTTGTTCTTCAATGGATAACTGACCAAAAGGCAGCAAATCGAGCTGCGAGGTGTAGCGCAACCCAGCGTCACGCCAGTCCTGGCCATCCAGCATCGCTCTGGCCCAGCCCTGACGGTGGGTAAAATCAACATTAAATGACAGGCGCAACAAGTTGTCCGGGCAGGCATCGACCACCAGGACATTTTCTCCCAACATTTGTAATGACCAGGCTAATGCGGCGGTGATGGTTGTTGTCCCCACGCCTCCCCGCACCCCCTGCAATCCCAGTACGGCCATTCACCAATCCCCTACTTTTGTTGCGCAAACTCTGCCAGCAACGGCCAGCGTTTTAATGCCGCGGCCAACTGTTCGCGTTGGGAAATATCGGCATAATCAATATCAGGCAGTGAAAATGCCTGCTTTAACGCCACAATATCATTCTGGAAGATATAGCCTATCGCGGGATCAGGCAGAGTATCTGGTTCATTGTTATTCATTTTGCTTGATCCCTATGAAATAACTGTACCGTTCATGAGACAATTCTAACCGTGAGCATTTCGCCGGTTTATTGTTTACGGCGAGACGGGAATTTGCTCACTTTTTGACTTTCCGTTACGCAACAGAAAAAGTTAAAAACGAAAAGACTAAAATCACACGTCTTGTGACCTTCTAAATTGATTCACATGCTAAATCTGATAAGTTTTAATTTCAATGGTAGGTTTATTTCTTAGCTTTCGCTAGTAAACTGATAATCAGACAAAATGGTGACATGAGGGACATTGTGGACCCTGTATTCTCTATCGGTATCTCATCATTATGGGATGAGCTGCGACATATGCCAGCAGGCGGCGTCTGGTGGTTTAACGTCGATCGCCATGAAGATGCTATCAGTCTGGCGAATCAAACAATTGCATCCCAGGCTGAAACCGCACACGTCGCGGTCATTAGCATGGACAGCGATCCGGCGAAAATCTTTCAATTAGATGATTCTCAAGGGCCGGAAAAAATAAAATTATTTTCAATGCTAAATCATGAAAAAGGTCTATACTATTTGACCCGTGATTTGCAGTGTTCTATTGATCCCCATAATTACCTTTTTATTCTTGTTTGCGCAAATAACGCATGGCAAAACATTCCTGCCGAGCGGCTTCGCTCATGGTTGGATAAAATGAATAAATGGAGCAGGTTAAACCATTGTTCGCTTTTGGTAATTAATCCCGGAAATAATAACGATAAACAATTTTCATTGTTGCTTGAGGAATACCGTTCACTTTTTGGTCTTGCCAGTTTGCGTTTTCAGGGTGACCAACATTTGCTGGATATTGCCTTCTGGTGCAACGAAAAAGGGGTCAGCGCCCGTCAGCAGCTTAGCGTTCAGCAACAAAATGGTATCTGGACATTAGTTCAAAGCGAAGAGGCGGAGATCCAACCACGCAGCGACGAAAAACGCATTCTGAGTAATGTTGCTGTACTGGAAGGTGCGCCGCCGCTATCGGAACACTGGCAACTGTTCAACAATAACGAAGTCCTGTTCAATGAAGCCCGTACCGCTCAGGCGGCGACGGTGGTCTTTTCTTTACAGCAAAATGCGCAAATCGAGCCACTGGCCCGCAGCATTCATACCCTGCGTCGCCAGCGCGGTAGTGCGATGAAAATCCTCGTGCGGGAAAATACCGCTAGCCTGCGCGCCACCGATGAACGTTTGTTATTGGCCTGCGGTGCAAATATGGTTATTCCGTGGAATGCGCCACTCTCCCGTTGTCTGACGATGATCGAAAGCGTGCAAGGGCAGAAGTTTAGTCGCTATGTGCCGGAAGATATCACTACCTTGCTGTCAATGACCCAGCCGCTCAAACTGCGTGGTTTCCAGAAGTGGGATGTGTTCTGTAATGCCGTCAACAACATGATGAATAACCCTCTATTACCTGCCCACGGTAAAGGCGTTCTGGTTGCCCTACGTCCGGTACCGGGTATCCGCGTTGAACAAGCCCTGACGCTGTGTCGCCCTAACCGTACCGGCGATATCATGACCATTGGCGGTAATCGGCTGGTGCTGTTTCTCTCATTCTGTCGGATTAACGATCTGGATACCGCGTTGAATCATATTTTCCCATTGCCTACTGGCGACATTTTCTCAAACCGTATGGTCTGGTTTGAAGATGATCAAATCAGTGCCGAGCTGGTGCAGATGCGCTTGCTTGCCCCAGAACAATGGGGCATGCCGCTGCCTTTAACGCAAAGTTCTAAACCGGTCATCAATGCCGAGCACGATGGTCGCCACTGGCGACGAATACCAGAACCCATGCGACTGTTAGATGATGCTGTGGAGCGCTCATCATGATGACCATCAGCGATATCATTGAAATTATTGTCGTTTGCGCACTGATATTTTTCCCGCTGGGCTATCTGGCGCGGCACTCTTTGCGACGCATTCGCGACACCTTACGTTTGTTCTTTGCTAAACCTCGTTATGTTAAACCGGCCGGGACGTTACGCCGCACGGAAAAAGCCAGGGCAACCAAAAAATGACTCAATTTACGCAAAATACCGCCATGCCTTCTTCCCTCTGGCAATACTGGCGCGGCCTTTCCGGCTGGAACTTCTATTTTCTGGTTAAGTTCGGCCTGTTGTGGGCGGGATATCTTAACTTCCATCCGCTCCTCAATTTGGTGTTTGCCGCGTTTCTGCTGATGCCCATTCCGCGCTACAGCCTGCATCGCTTGCGCCACTGGATTGCCCTGCCGATCGGCTTTGCTTTGTTCTGGCATGACACCTGGTTGCCTGGCCCGGAAAGCATAATGAGCCAGGGTTCGCAGGTGGCGGGGTTCAGTACCGATTATTTAATCGACCTTGTCACACGCTTTATTAACTGGCAGATGATTGGGGCCATTTTTGTTTTATTAGTGGCCTGGTTATTCCTGTCACAATGGATTCGCATTACCGTTTTTGTGGTTGCCATACTGCTATGGCTGAACGTACTTCCCCTGGCGGGACCAAGTTTCTCCTTGTGGCCAGCCGGACAACCGACGACCACTGTAACAACGACGGGTGGTAACGCAGCGGCAACCGTTGCGGCGACGGGTGGCGCACCGGTAGTGGGTGATATGCCCGCACAAACTGCACCGCCAACAACGGCGAACCTTAACGCCTGGCTGAATAATTTCTATAACGCGGAGGCGAAACGTAAATCGACCTTCCCGTCTTCGCTGCCCGCTGATGCTCAGCCATTTGAACTACTGGTGATTAACATCTGTTCGCTTTCCTGGTCGGATATAGAAGCCGCCGGGTTGATGTCGCATCCACTGTGGTCGCATTTCGATATTGAGTTCAAGAACTTTAACTCCGCCACCTCCTACAGTGGCCCGGCGGCGATCCGTTTACTGCGCGCCAGCTGCGGGCAGACTTCGCACACTAATCTGTATCAACCGGCAAATAACGACTGCTATCTGTTTGATAACCTTTCGAAACTGGGCTTTACCCAGCACCTGATGATGGGGCATAACGGCAAGTTCGGCGGTTTTTTGAAAGAAGTTCGCGAAAATGGCGGCATGCAGACTGAATTGATGGATCAAACAAATCTGCCGGTTATTTTGCGGGGCTTTGATGGTTCGCCGGTTTATGACGATACCGCCGTGCTTAACCGCTGGCTGGACGTTACCGAAAAAGATAAAAATAGCCGTAGTGCCACGTTCTACAACACGCTTCCACTGCATGACGGCAACCATTATCCGGGGGTCAGCAAAACAGCGGATTACAAAGCGCGGGCGCAGAAATTCTTTGATGAACTGGACGCCTTCTTTACTGAACTGGAGAAATCGGGTCGTAAAGTGATGGTGGTCGTGGTGCCGGAACACGGCGGCGCGCTGAAGGGCGACAGAATGCAGGTATCTGGCCTACGTGATATCCCTAGCCCGTCTATCACAGACGTCCCCGTTGGGGTGAAATTCTTCGGCATGAAGGCACCACATCAGGGGGCACCGATTGTCATTGACCAACCGAGCAGCTTCCTGGCTATCTCCGATCTGGTGGTTCGCGTTCTTGATGGCAAGATTTTCACCGAAGACAATGTTGACTGGAAAAAACTCACCAGTGGGTTGCCACAAACAGCACCGGTCTCCGAGAACTCAAATGCAGTAGTTATTCAATACCAGGATAAACCGTACGTTCGCCTGAACGGCGGCGACTGGGTGCCTTACCCGCAGTAAGCACGAAAAAGGCCGCAGAGTTTCACCCCTGCGGCCTGATCCGGGCGCAAATTGCCATTACGGCAGCCTGATGCCCGCATGGCACGTTACTTCCGCTTGTTCAGCCAGTTCACGATCATACTGGCAAGAATACCAGCAATGACCGGAGCCGCTAAATCATGCCAGAAGGCCATGCCCAGTTCTGCGAGCGTCATATAGCCGCCTGTATTGTAATGACAACGTTTCGCGGCTATTCTTGTATTGTTTGGATGCAAGAATGGCCCCCGTGGTGTTGTCAGGTGCATACCTGCAACGTGCGGGGGTTTTCTCTCTCCAGCAACCAATGCCACCAGGGATTAAGCCCCCGCAACATTGCGCCTTACCGGAACCTTTCCGGCTTGCCGCTGATTCTACGACTGTTTTTCTGTTCCGAAATCCATCACTTACTCACTCTGTGCTGCGCATTCCGCAGAATATTATCCGCTTGCAACCGTTGCATTTTTCTTACGAAAAAGGCCGCAGAGTTTCACCCCTGCGGCCTGGTCCGGGCGCAAATTGCCATTACGGCAGCCTGACGCCCGCATGACACGTTACTTCCGCTTGTTCAGCCAGTTCACGATCATACTGGCAAGAATGCCAGCAATGACCGGAGCCGCTAAATCATGCCAGAAGGCCATGCCCAGTTCTGCGAGCGTCATATAGCCGCCTGTGTTGTAATGACAACGTTTCGCGGCTATTCTTGAGTTGTTCAGGTTCAAGAATGGCCCCCGTGATGTTGTCAGGTGCATACCTGCAACGTGCGGGGGTTTTCTCTCTCCAGCAACCAATGCCACCAGGGATAAAGCCCCCGCAACATTGCGCCTCACCGGAACCCTTCCGGCTTGACGCTGATTCTACGACTGTTTTTCTGTTCCGGAATCCGTCTCATCTTCACTCTGTGCTGCGCATTCCGCAGAATATTATCCGCTTGCAACCGTTGCATTTTTCTTACGAAAAAGGCCGCAGAGTTTCACTCCTGCGGCCTGGTCCGGGCGCAAATTGCCATTACGGCAGCCTGACGCCCACATGACACGCTACTTCCGCTTGTTCAGCCAGTTCACGATCATACTGGCAAGAATGCCAGCAATGACCGGAGCCGCTAAATCATGCCAGAAGGCCATGCCCAGCTCTGCGAGCGTCATATAGCCGCCTGTGTTGTAATGACAACGTTTCGCGGCTATTCTTGAGTGGTCTAGGTTCAAGATTAGCCCCCGTTATGTTGTCAGGTATATACCTGCAACGTGCGGGGGTTTTCTCTCTCCAGCAACCAATGCCACCAGGGATAAAGCCCCCGCAACATTGCGCCTCACCGGAACCCTTCCGGCTTGCCGCTGATTTTACGATTGCTTTTTACTGTCAGCACCCGGCAATCTTCCTCATTGCGCGATGCCTTCCAGCTTAATTTCTTTATTTGCAATAGTTGCAGTTCATATCCGGGCTGACTCCAGACTGGTAGTGAAATGCGCAATTTTGTAGAATTGCGCCTCCTCGCGACCTCCCCAGTGAATCTGTTGCCTCATTTTTTACATACTGCGTATTCGACTTCTCCACCTGTTGCGCAAGAGAAACTGGGTTTATTCATTTTTGCGAGGCCGACTTCTTTCTGGACAGGACTTTATGCAGCACAACACACTATCGAAACACAATCAGAAATTGCCGTTTACACGCTACGACTTCGGCTGGGTTTTATTATGCATAGGCATGGCGATTGGTGCCGGAACCGTGCTGATGCCAGTACAAATTGGCTTGAAGGGAATTTGGGTATTTATTACCGCAGCGATCATTGCTTATCCTGCCACCTGGGTAGTGCAGGACATTTATTTAAAAACCCTTTCTGAAAGCGATTCCTGTAATGACTACACCGATATTATCAGTCATTACCTGGGGAAGAACTGGGGAATTTTCCTCGGGGTTATCTACTTTTTGATGATTATCCACGGGATTTTTATCTACTCTCTCTCCGTGGTTTTCGACAGCGCCTCGTACCTGAAAACCTTCGGTTTAACCGATGCCGATCTTTCACAATCTCTACTTTATAAAGTCGCTATTTTCGCCGTACTGGTAGCGATTGCGTCTGGTGGTGAACGATTACTGTTTAAGATTTCCGGGCCAATGGTGGTGGTCAAAGTAGGGATTATTGTCGTGTTCGGTTTTGCGATGATCCCGCACTGGAATTTCGCCAATATAACCGCCTTCCCGCAAGCCTCCGTCTTTTTCCGCGATGTCCTGCTTACAATTCCATTTTGCTTCTTTTCTGCGGTATTTATTCAGGTACTTAACCCAATGAATATTGCCTATCGTAAACGGGAAGCAGATAAAGTACTGGCAACCCGGCTCGCGCTGCGTACCCACCGAATTAGTTATATCACGCTCATCGCGGTGATCCTGTTTTTTGCCTTTTCGTTTACCTTCTCAATTAGCCACGAAGAAGCCGTTTCTGCCTTTGAACAAAATATCTCGGCACTGGCGCTGGCCGCGCAGGTGATCCCTGGACATATCATTCATATCACCTCTACGGTGCTGAATATCTTTGCCGTACTGACCGCATTCTTTGGCATTTATCTCGGTTTCCACGAGGCTATTAAAGGCATTATTCTCAATCTGTTAAGCCGAATTATTGATACCAAGAAAATTAACTCACGCATGCTGACTCTGGCGATCTGCGCTTTTATCGTCATTACATTGACGATTTGGGTTTCGTTTCGTGTATCGGTGCTGGTGTTCTTTCAGTTGGGAAGCCCGTTATATGGCATTGTGTCGTGCCTCATTCCGTTTTTCCTGATCTATAAAGTCGCACAACTGGAAAAACTTCGCGGATTTAAAGCCTGGCTAATTCTGCTTTACGGCATTTTGCTATGCTTGTCGCCACTGTTGAAGCTGATTGAGTAAACCGGAGCGCATGGCCCCGGTTTTGTGAGTTAACGCTGCGGATTTTCATCCTGATCAACAGCAAAACAAGCTACCAGTTGACCGCCGTAGTCTTTTAGCTGCGGCTGCAACTGGGTGCAGGGGCCGAAGCGCCGACGACAGCGGGCGTTGAAGGCGCAACCCGGCGGAGGATTCAGCGGGCTTGGCAGTTCACCGGTGAGTTTGATGCGTTCACGACGATCGTCCGGGTTCAGGCGTGGCGTCGCGGAGAGCAGCGCCTGGGTGTACGGATGGCGCGGGTTATTGAAGATTTGGTCCTTCGTTCCTTTCTCCACGCAGCGGCCCAGGTACATCACCATCACTTCATCAGCAATGTGCTCCACAACCGACAGGTCGTGGGAGATAAAGACATAAGAAAGCCCCAACTCCTGCTGCAAATCCATCATCAGATTCAGCACCTGCGCACGCACTGAGACGTCCAGCGCAGAAACCGGTTCATCGGCAATCACCACGTCCGGGTCGAGCATCAGACCACGGGCAATAGCGATACGCTGACGTTGTCCGCCGGAGAACATATGCGGATAGCGGTCATAGTGCTCGGTTTTCAGGCCGACTTTCGCCATCATCGACAGGGCTTTTTCCCGACGCTGTTCTTTGCTGAAGCTGGTGTTAATAAGCAGCGGCTCTTCGAGAATTTGCCCAACTTTTTTACGCGGATTCAGCGAACCGTAAGGGTTCTGGAAGACAATCTGGATTTTCTGCCGACGCAGCTTCTGCGCCTGCGGATCGTGCTTGAGCAGATCCTGCCCCTGGTAATACAGCTCACCACCGGTGGGCGTTTCGATCATCGTCAGCAACCGACCGAGGGTCGATTTACCGCAGCCAGATTCGCCCACTACTGCCAGCGTTTTGCCACGTTCAAGGTTAAACGAAACGCCGTCCAGCGCCTTCACCAGACGTTCCGGCGCGAACATGCCTTTCTTCACCGGATAATGTTTTTTCAGGTCGATAGCCTGCAACAGCGGTTGTTGCGAGGTGGCCTCTTGCGTACTCATAGTGTCGGCCTCCCGGCATCATCAAGTGGGTAATGGCATTTGGACTGACGCCCGTCAGCGAGCATATTCAGCGCCGGTTCTTCAGCGCGACATCTGTCAGTGGCATAGGGGCAGCGCGGGTTAAGCAGGCAGCCGTTCGGGCGGTCGTACTTACCGGGAACGACACCTGGCAACGACGCCAGACGTTCTTTGTCCTGAGCAAATTCTGGCAGCGCACGCAGCAATGCCTGAGTATACGGGTGACGCGGCGCATGGAAGATGGCGTGCGCATCACCGGTTTCCACCACCTGGCCTGCATACATCACGATGATTTTATGTGCCGCTTCCGCCACCAGCGCCAGGTCATGGGTAATTAACACCAGCGCCATGTTCTCTTTCTGCTGTAGCTCCAGCAGTAGTTCGATGATTTGCGCCTGAATGGTCACGTCCAGCGCGGTGGTCGGTTCATCGGCAATCAGCAGTTTTGGCCGACAGGCAATCGCCATGGCGATCATCACGCGCTGGCTCATGCCGCCGGAAAGCTGATGCGGGTAAACATCCAGACGCGATGCCGGATCGGGAATACCGACCTGATTCAGCAGGTCAATCGCTCGCTGACGGCGGGTACTTTTGTTGCCGCCCTGATGCACCTTAATCGCTTCCATAATCTGGAAACCCACGGTGTAGCACGGGTTAAGGCTGGTCATCGGGTCCTGGAAGATCATCGCCACTTCGGCACCCACCAGGTTGCGGCGCTCTTTTTCTGAGATACGCTGCAAATCCTGGCCGTTAAACTCCAGTTTTTCTGCCATTACGCGGCCCGGATAATCAATCAGCCCCATAATCGCCAGTGAACTGACCGACTTACCGGAGCCGGACTCACCCACAATCCCGACCACTTCGCCCTGTTTTACGCTGTAGCTGATGCGGTCTACGGCGCGGAACGGCGCGCTTTCGTCGCCGAAATGCACCGATAATTTATCTACATTTAATAACGCCATCTCGAACCTCTTACTGCTTCAGTTTGGGATCGAGCGCGTCACGCAGACCGTCACCCATCAGGTTAAATGCCAGCACCGTCAGCAGGATCGCCAGACCCGGGAAGGTCACGACCCACCAGGCGCTTTGCGCGAACTGCAACACGTCGGAGAGCATGGTGCCCCACTCAGGCGTTGGCGGCTGTGCCCCCATGCCGAGGAAACCAAGAGCAGCCATATCGAGAATGGCGTTAGAGAAACCGAGCGACGCCTGAACAATCAGCGGCGCAAGGCAGTTCGGGAAGATGTTAATAAACATCTGACGCATCGCCCCGGCACCCGCCACGCGAGACGCGGTGACGTAATCGCGGTTAACTTCCACCAGCACGGCGGCGCGGGTTAAGCGCACATAGTGCGGCAAGGCAACGAAGGTCAGTGCCAGCGCGGCGTTACCAATCGACGGGCCGAAAATTGCCACCAGCACCAGCGCCAGCAGCAGACTTGGCAGCGCCAGCATGATATCGACCACGCGCATAATGATGTTATCGACCAGGCCGCCAAAGTAACCGGCGATCAGGCCGAGAATAACGCCCATAATCAGCGATAACACAACTACCAGACAGCCAACCAGCAGCGACAGGCGCGCACCGTACATCAGGCGCGACAGCACATCACGGCCTACGTCATCGGTGCCCAGCAAGTGCGCCATGCTGCCGCCTTCCTGCCAGGCTGGCGGGGCGAGCAGTGCATCGCGGAACTGTTCCGCCGGGTTATAGGGTGCAATCCAGTTGGCAAAGATCGCGATGAACAGCACGATGACGACGTAAACCAGCCCGACGACCGCGCCTTTGTTGCGTTTAAAATAGTGCCAGAACTCCTGTAACGGGGTCATCGGCACCGGTGCGCTAATCACTTTATTTTCAGTAACCTGTGACATGATGTCCCCTTACTTCTTATGACGAATACGCGGGTTCACCACGCCGTACAGCAGATCGACCAGCAAGTTGACGAGGATAATCATCGTCGCCACCAGCAATACGCCGCCCTGCACTACCGGATAGTCGCGGCGTTGCAGTGCGTCAATCAACCAGCGTCCCAGACCGGGCCACGAGAAGATGGTTTCGGTCAGAATCGCCCCCGCCAGCAATGTTCCCACCTGCAGGCCGATAACGGTCACCACCGGCAGCATCGCGTTACGCAGCGCATGGACGATAATCACCCGCATGCGGGTTAGCCCTTTGGCGCGCGCGGTGCGGATGTAATCCTCGCCCAGCACTTCCAGCATCGAGGAGCGTGTCATACGCACAATGACCGCCAGCGGAATAGTACCCAGCACAATGGCAGGCAAGATCATATGGGCGACGGCATCGATAAAGTTGCCGTCTTCACCCCAGATGGCGGTGTCGATTAGCATAAAACCGGTTAACGGATTGGAGTCATCGAGGAACACCATATCGCTCACGCGACCGGAGACGGGCGTCAGGTTCCAGTGCACCGAAACCAGCATGATCAGCATCATGCCCCACCAGAAGATCGGCATCGAGTAGCCGGTCAGCGCCAGGCCAACCGCTGTGTGATCGAAAATGGAACCGCGTTTAACCGCAGCCAGCACACCAACCGGAATACCGACTGCCGTAGCAAAAATCATCGCGCAGACGCCAAGTTCCAGCGTGGCCTGAAAGCGCGGCACGAACTCTTCCCATACTGGAATTCGGCTTTTCATTGAAATGCCTAGATCGCCGTGCATTACGCCCCAAATGTAATGGAGATACTGCTGCCACATCGGTTTATCTAAGCCGAGTTCAGCCAGCAGCTGCGCGTGACGCTCAGGGGAGATCCCACGTTCGCCTGCCATGATCATCACCGGATCGCCCGGGATCATGTGGACAAAGGCAAATGTGAGAAGGGTAATACCGATAAACGTGGGGATGACGAGTCCCAAACGTCGGAGAATAAACTGCAACATAACCCGGATTCTCTATAGTGACCCGCAGCCTGGAACTGCGTGTCTGTATTGCTCACAAATCAATTCCCGCCCTTGTCGGACAGAGAATGAAGTATTGCTGCCGGATGGCGCTGCACGCAGAGGCACAGCGCCACCGGGTATACAGATTGTTGACAAAGTGCGCTTTGTTTATGCCGGATGCGGCGTTAACGCCTTATCCGGCCTACAAAATCGTGCAAATTCAATACATTGCAGAATTTTCGTAGGCCTGATAAGCGGAGCACATCAGGCAGTTTTGCCTTTGCCATCAGTCTTGTATGGCTTTTAATTATTCGATAGAGACGTTTTCGAAGTGATGTTTGCCTAATGGATCAACCACATAGCCTTTGACTTCTTTGCGTACCGGTTCAAACACGGTGGAGTGAGCGATGATCAGTGCCGGAGCCTGATCGTGCATCACCACCTGCGCTTGCTTGTACAGTTCAACGCGTTTGTTATGGTCGTCGGTAGCACGCGCCGGTTGAATCAGATCTTCAAACGGTTTGTAGCACCATTTTGAGTAGTTAGAACCTTGTTCAGAGGCGGCGCAGCTGAACAGGGTGGCGAAGAAGTTATCCGGGTCCCCGTTATCGCCAGTCCAGCCCATCATTACCGTCTGGTGCTCGCCATCTTTCGCACGCTTGAGGTACTCACCCCATTCGTAGGTGACAATTTTGGCCTGCACGCCGACTTTCGCCCAGTCAGCCTGAATCATCTCCGCCATGCGGCGAGCGTTCGGGTTATATGGGCGCTGTACCGGCATCGCCCACAGGTCGATGGAGAAACCTTTTTCCAGACCCGCTTCTTTCAGCAAGGCTTTCGCTTTTTCAGGATCGTAGGTGTAGTCCTGAACGTCGTCGTTATAGCCCCACATGGTTGGCGGGATCAGGTTTTTCGCTGATACACCCGCGCCCTGATAAACCGCTTTGATGATCGCGTCTTTGTTCACCGCGTAGGTCAGAGCCTGGCGAACTTTCACATCATCGAGTGGTTTTTTCTGCACGTTATACGAGAGATAACCGACGTTCAGCCCCGGCATTTCCATCAGGTTGATGGATTTATCCTGCTTCATGCGAGCGATATCTGCCGGGTTCGGGTACGGCATCACCTGGCATTCATTCTTCTGCAATTTCGCGTAACGCACGGAAGCATCAGGGGTAATAGAGAAAACCAGCGTATCGATCTGCGGTTTGGTGCCCCAGTAGCCATCAAACGCTTTGTAGCGGATACGGGAATCTTTTTGGTACTGCTGTAACTGGAACGGACCGGTTCCGATTGGGTTGAGGTCCAGTTTTTCCGGTGTACCGGCTTTCATCATCGCGTCAGCATATTCTTTTGACAGAATAGAGGCGAAGTCCATTGCCAGGTCAGCGAGGAACGGCGCTTCCGGGCGAGTCAGCACGAACTGAACTGTGTTGTCGTCCACCTTTTTCACTTCGCTGATCAGCTCCGGCAAGCCCATGCCTTCGAAGTATTCGTAGCTGCCGCCAGAAACTTTATGGTACGGGTTTTGCGCGTTTTTCTGACGATCAAACGAGAACACCACATCATCGGCGTTCAGTTCGCGCGTCGGTTTGAATTCTTTATTGTCGTGCCACTTCACACCTTTACGCAGATGGAAGGTATAGGTTTTACCGTCTTCGCTGACTTCCCACTTTTCAGCGAGGCCCGGGATCACTTCAGTGGTGCCGATTTTAAATTCAACCAGGCGGTTATAAAGCGGTACGGAAGAGGCGTCATAGGTGGTGCCGGAGGTAAACAGCTGCGGGTTAAACCCTTCCGGAGATCCTTCTGAGCAATAAACCAGAGTTTTAGCCTGAACACTTGCTGCGACGGTCATAGCCACCAGGCTGAGACCAAGCTTCAGCATCCCTGACTTTTTCAAGGAAATACGCATTATTCTGCTCCAATTGTGATGTTTGTTGTTTTAACCCTTTGCAGTGGGTTGTCGCTGCCTGACCTTTTTTGTTTTTTGCCCGGTCGGGTCAACGTTATGAGGTGGGGATGCCGTACTAATTAACATCAGTGTAACAGTGCGGATCCTCCATAAAATGCCCCTCGTGACCTACAATCTGTCAACAGAATGTGAAAACGTCAATACAGCCAACCGGGATTTACACCAACGGTGAGAATCCACAAACAAAGATTAAAAAAACTTCAAACAGCTATTTGCAGCAGAGAAATTTGTGCTACTCCAACATGACCAGAACAATCAGCTTAATATTTAGCAACATTTGGTGATTAAGTTTTATGCATTTAATGAAAAAAATCTGAGGAAAAGGTGGATATCTGAGCGATTAATACCATGAACGCTAAAACGCACAGCGGAAAATGCCAGGGTCAGCCATAAGTAACGCAAAAAAAGATTTAAGCAAATATAAAAAAAGACAATGGTTTCTGTCACAAATCCGTTAATGGATAGTGAGATATGGGGCGCAAATTTGGCAGGGAAATGTGTGGTGTGTAGGTCGAATAAGGCGGTCGCGCCGCATCCGACAATAAGTGCGGTGCCGTTGCCTGATGCGACGCTGGCGCGTCTTATCAGGCCTACGTCGAGTCGAACCTCCCCGCCCCCGGAGGTTCTCATCCTCATGGGCTTCAAATGCAAAAAAGCCTGCTCGCTGAGCAGGCTTTTCGAATTTGGTCGGTGATAGAGGATTACTCGCCACTTCGTGGCTCGCCCTGCGGGCCGTTGCTGGCGCAACGTTCTCTCGCTTCGCTCGAGTCGAACCTCCCTGCCCCGGAGGTTCTCATCCTCATGAGCTGCAGATGCAAAAAAGCCTGCTCGTTGAGCAGGCTTTTCGAATTTGGTCGGTGATAGAGGATTCGAACCTCCGACCCCTTCGTCCCGAACGAAGTGCGCTACCAGGCTGCGCCAATCACCGAATGCGGGGCGCATCTTACTGCGCAGATACGCCCTCGTCAATCCCTTAATAGCAAAATGCCTTTTGATCGGCGAGAAAGTCAGCAGGCCGCTTAGTTAGCCGCTGCCACTTTTGTCTGCGGGATGTGACACCAGTTGTTGTTTTCGTTAATTCCACCATCCGGTGAAGTATAGCCAAGACAACCCATGATGGTGTCGTACAGCTCTACATGACGGCGTGGCACTTTCATGTCGGCTTCTTTTTTCAGCTGCGCAAATGCCTGAGCATTGGCCGGATTTTCCAGATATTTATCTGACATCCAGACCATCATCGGTACGCGGAACTGCTCCGGCGGTGCCAGTTCACGCGGCGTGCCGTGCAGGTGCTCGCGTTCATTAATTGACTCACCGTGGTCAGCTGCGTAGAACACAATCGCTTTCTTATCGCGAACCTGATCAATCACGCTGGAGATAAAGTGATCCACATAGGTCACCGAGTTGTCATAGGAGTTGATCATCTGCGCTTTGGTACAACCGCTATCAACACCAATACATTCCGGCTTCCACTGCGCGAAGCTACGCGGATAACGCTGGGTGTAGTTAAAATGCGAACCTTTGGTATGCAGAATGATCAGATGCTTACCATCCGGGTTGCGCCCTAGCGATTGCTGCATTTCGTCTACCAGCAACATATCATCTACCGGCTTGCCACGATTACGTGGCTCCGCACCAATCTGCTCACGATAAGCAATGTTGTCCGCCATCGTGTTGCTGTAGAACCACATTTCGCTCTGCATAGCGTAGAGGTCAGAACTGAATCCTAACTGCTTCAGAACCGCGAAAATGTTCTGTTCTTTTAATGTGCGCTGCGGATTATCTTCCGCGCCCCCCTGACGTACAAACATGCAACGCAGTGAGAGTTTGGTTGCGGTATCACAGGAGTAACCACGGAACGCCGCCAGATTTTTCTCCTGGGCCAGTTTCGGCGTGGTATTACGCTCATAGCCGAAAATGCCCATATGGTCCCAACGCGTGGTTTCACCGATGATAAACACGACATAAGTGTCATCAACGTTTTGCGGTGCCTGATAAGTGAATTTCTTCGCCGGATTAAGCAATGAATTATTATCGGAAGATTCATCGACCCGCGCCCAGGCATACAGCCCCAACGCAGAAAGCCAGTTTGATGGCAGATAAGAGTTCGCTACGACACCGCCATAACTCGGCAAATCAACGCCGGTCGCCCTCTCCACTTTCTTCTGCTGGATATCCAGCAAACGAATCGGTGCCCAAACCATAATACCCGCCAGTACGACGACCGCCAGGCTGCGAATACGCTGCCCTGGGGTTCGCAGTTGTCGGAGCAAGGTGTAGCGACAGCGGTTATTCCAGATAAGGATAAGAGGCAATGCACTAACGGCGATTAACCAGAGAATAAAGTTCAGACCAACAACTTCTTTTGACAGGTCGATATCGGTAGTCATGACGGAAGCGATGATGCCATAACCAATGACCACATTAAGGAAGGTCATGTAATAGCTGGCACCTGCGGAAAAGAGCACCACCAGCGACGCCAGAATACGCCAGCTGCGGCGGCCAAACAGCGATAGAAGACGTAGTAAAAAGAAGGTCACCAGTACGGTGGCGGCCAGTTCAACAACAGCAGAAACGCCTTTCCAGACGGTAAAATCGTGCGCATAGCTGCCGAAGCGGCGATAAAAAACCGCGCCATTCATAAAAAGGCCAATATAGATTGCAAGCAAAAAGCTCAGCTTCTGCTGTGTAATCGATTTGATGTATCTCATGCAAACAAACCCTGGACAAACAGGTGATAACACCCTGCTTAGCGGCTTTTCAGGCCCGGCAGGGGAAAAGTGCGGAGGTAGTCAGATAAGTAAAATCTACACGCGCGAATAAGTAGACCACAGCAAAGCGAAAAAGTGTGGGGAAAGAGTGTGCATGAAGCACAAATTTACAAAAATGCAAGTTTGAAAAGAGACTTTAGCGTTACAAAAAGCAGTAAAAAGGGCCAGTTAACTGGCCCAAATTTTACGAGTCATTGTTTATACATTTCGTTGATGCGTTTGATGCACACGGAAGCTGAAGCCCAGTAGCTCGCGGCTGAGCATTAAAGGGAGCCATGCGCCTCACGCAACATTTTCTGCTCTGGCTGACGAATCGTCGTAGAAAGCGCCAATGACAGAATCAGCAGGGCGAAAATCACGTAGAAGGTCACATAGAAACCGCCAAACAGTGAGGCGATAATCGAACCAAAAATGCTACCGATACCGAAACCGAGGTAAATCACACCGTAGTTTTTCGCCAGGTTATTGAGGCCGAAGAACTCACTGACCAGTGATGGAAAGACGGTAATAGTGCCGCCAAAGTTAAATGCCACGCAGGCAATCGCTGCAAAGAACGTCACTGCATTTAATGGTGCAAACAGCAGGGCCGCCATACCCACCAGCGAAATCACCTGACCAATGGTGATAACACGGATACGGGCAATTTTGTCAGACAGAATGCCCAGCACCAGACGACCTGAAAGGTTAGCGATGGAAATAACCGTTACTGCATTGGCTGCGGAAACCACATCAAGGTGTGCCAGACTTTGGGCGATATCTTTCGCTACCCCAATCACGTACAGGCCGCTCATGCAGGCAGTCAGGAACATTACCGCTAACATCCAGTACTGCGGTTTACGCATCGACTCTGCCAGCGTGTAATCTTTCTCCACTACGCCATTGCTGGTTTTCACTTCCTGTTTTGGTGCGTCTTTCATTAACGTTGCGCCGAAAACAATCATCACCAGCGCAATCGCTCCCCAAATCACAAAGGTTTTTTCCAGACCCACCGTTTCCAGCAGCTGCGTGTCGATAAATTTGAAACCCAGACTACCCAGACCATAAGAACCGATAGCGAACGCGGATATCAGACCTTGTATTATCCCTCCAGTGCAGAGAAAATCGGCCAGTTTTCTCTGCCTGCAGTCCGCATGCCGTATCGGGCCTTGGGTTCTAACCTGTTGCGTAGATTTATGCAGCGGACTGCCTTTCTCCCAAAG
>NZ_SJWV01000199.1:0-6956 GCF_004352695.1 Escherichia sp. KCJ4928 | reverse complement strand
CAGCTGCATCGCTCACTAAATCTGCCTAGCGAATGACCAGCTCGGATTTATCCAGTGCCAGTTGAGCAAAGGTTCGGAGCTGATTATTCACTTCTGATTTTGCCCAAAGGAAGGCAATCCATAGCGAAAGAATGATGGGAAAGAGAACTAAAAAGATAATGCCCGGCAACGCCAGTAATTGGTGTCGTGCACGATGACTCATTGCTATCAATTTCCTGCCTGTTTATACCCGGCCATTGCAAGGTGAAAACCCTGGGTACCGACGTCTTTAGATAAATCTTACGGTATAAATAGCACTTTTGCCTGATTTGAAATTGATACCTTTCTAATCGTCACCTGGATGAAAATAATTCATTGATATTCAAAATTAATTTCCTACAGGAATGCAGAGGCGGCGGGAAGATATGCCCTTAATGCCACTGAAAAACCACATAATCTGTACAGCAATAAAAGTCACGGCCTAATATGGCTAACAAACAATCAATTGTGATATAGTTCACAAAATTAATGAAACAAACAGAGTGTTTCATTTTTGTGTTCTGCAAGCCCCGCGATAGCCAGAGTGTACCACGCCTCCCGTGAACAACGCCGCGCTGTCCAGGGCATCGGCTCTTTTCAGAGGAATTGTTTGATGGCTACCCTCACCACTGGCGTGGTTCTTCTTCGCTGGCAACTTCTTAGTGCCGTAATGATGTTTCTGGCCAGCACACTCAACATCCGTTTTCGTCGGTCTGATTATGTCGGGCTTGCGGTGATCAGCAGCGGTCTGGGCGTTGTTTCCGCCTGTTGGTTCGCAATGGGGTTGCTTGGCATCACAATGGCGGACATCACCGCTATCTGGCACAACATCGAGTCGGTGATGATAGAAGAGATGAATCAGACACCGCCACAATGGCCAATGATTTTGACCTGATACGTAGAAGCCTCCATAACGGAGGCTTCTTTTTTATGGCTGGCAGATGCTTTAATCATCCACCTTAAAACAATATAACCTATTGTTTTAATGACAAATCAGAACGGAATGTCATCATCAAAGTCCATCGGCGGCTCGTTAGACGGCGCTGCCGGAGCGGACTGCTGCGGGCGAGACTGCGCGCCGCCGCTGAACTGATTGCCACCCTGCGGCTGCTGAGGCTGACCCCAACCGCCCTGCGGCTGACCACCACCGATATTGCCACCTGCCGGAGCGCCACCACCCTGACGACCACCCAGCATCTGCATGGTGCCGCCAACGTTCACCACGACTTCTGTGGTGTAGCGATCCTGACCGGATTGATCGGTCCATTTACGGGTACGCAGCTGACCTTCGATATAAACCTGAGAACCTTTACGCAGATATTCGCTCGCCACTTCTGCCAGTTTGCCGAACAGCACAACGCGGTGCCATTCAGTCTGTTCTTTCATCTCGCCGGTCGCTTTATCACGCCAGGATTCGGAAGTAGCCAGCGTAATGTTGGCAACTGCGCCACCATTTGGCATGTAGCGTACTTCCGGGTCCTGACCCAGATTACCAACGAGAATAACCTTGTTTACGCCTCTGCTGGCCATGTTCGTGTCTCCTGAAAAAAATCGTTCTGAATAAGTGTAAACGCGCGATTGTACCATTACCAATAGCGCTTTTACTATGTTGTGACCTCGGTTCCGGGAAACAAACCTGGCCAGACATTGTTACACAACACTCCGGGTAATGCATTCCAATACTGTATATTCATTCAGGTCAATTTGTGTCATAATTAACCGTTTGTGATCGCCGGTAGCACCATGCCACCGGGCAAAAAAGCGTTTAATCCGGGAAAGGTGAATGGATAAGATCGAAGTTCGGGGCGCCCGCACCCATAATCTCAAAAACATCAACCTCGTTATCCCCCGCGACAAGCTCATTGTCGTGACCGGGCTTTCGGGTTCTGGCAAATCCTCGCTCGCTTTCGACACCTTATATGCCGAAGGGCAGCGCCGTTACGTTGAATCCCTTTCCGCCTACGCGCGGCAGTTTCTGTCACTGATGGAAAAGCCGGACGTCGATCATATTGAGGGGCTTTCTCCTGCCATCTCAATTGAGCAGAAATCGACGTCTCATAACCCGCGTTCTACGGTGGGGACAATCACCGAAATCCACGACTATTTGCGTTTGTTGTTCGCCCGCGTCGGCGAACCGCGCTGTCCGGACCACGACGTCCCGCTGGCGGCGCAAACCGTCAGCCAGATGGTGGATAACGTGCTGTCGCAGCCGGAAGGCAAGCGTCTGATGCTGCTCGCGCCAATCATTAAAGAGCGCAAAGGCGAACACACCAAAACGCTGGAGAACCTGGCAAGCCAGGGTTACATCCGTGCTCGTATTGATGGCGAAGTCTGCGATCTTTCCGATCCGCCGAAACTGGAACTGCAAAAGAAACATACCATTGAAGTGGTGGTTGATCGCTTCAAGGTGCGTGACGATCTTACCCAACGTCTTGCGGAGTCGTTTGAAACCGCGCTGGAGCTTTCCGGTGGTACAGCGGTAGTGGCGGATATGGACGACCCGAAAGCGGAAGAGCTGCTGTTCTCCGCCAACTTCGCCTGCCCAATTTGCGGCTACAGTATGCGTGAACTGGAGCCGCGACTGTTTTCGTTTAACAACCCGGCAGGTGCCTGCCCGACCTGTGACGGCCTTGGCGTACAGCAATATTTCGATCCTGACCGCGTGATCCAAAACCCCGAGCTGTCACTGGCTGGCGGTGCGATCCGTGGCTGGGATCGCCGCAACTTCTATTACTTCCAGATGCTGAAATCGCTGGCAGATCACTATAAGTTCGACGTCGAAGCGCCGTGGGGCAGCCTGAGCGCGAACGTGCATAAAGTGGTGTTGTACGGTTCTGGCAAAGAAAACATTGAATTCAAATACATGAACGATCGTGGCGATACCTCCATCCGTCGTCATCCGTTCGAAGGCGTGCTGCACAATATGGAGCGCCGTTATAAAGAGACAGAATCCAGTGCGGTACGTGAAGAATTAGCCAAGTTTATCAGCAATCGCCCATGCGCCAGCTGCGAAGGGACGCGTCTGCGTCGGGAAGCGCGCCACGTTTATGTCGAGAATACGCCGCTGCCTGCTATCTCCGACATGAGCATCGGTCATGCGATGGAATTCTTCAACAATCTCAAACTCGCTGGTCAACGGGCGAAGATTGCGGAAAAAATCCTTAAAGAGATCGGCGATCGTTTGAAATTCCTCGTTAACGTCGGCCTGAATTACCTGACGCTTTCCCGCTCGGCAGAAACGCTTTCCGGCGGTGAAGCCCAGCGTATCCGTCTGGCGAGCCAGATTGGAGCGGGCCTGGTTGGCGTTATGTACGTGCTGGACGAGCCATCTATCGGCCTGCACCAGCGCGATAACGAGCGCCTGTTGGGTACGCTTATCCATCTGCGCGATCTCGGTAATACCGTGATTGTGGTGGAGCACGACGAAGACGCAATTCGCGCCGCTGACCATGTGATCGACATTGGCCCGGGCGCAGGTGTTCACGGCGGTGAAGTGGTCGCAGAAGGTCCGCTGGAAGCGATTATGGCGGTGCCGGAGTCGTTGACCGGGCAGTACATGAGCGGCAAACGCAAGATTGAAGTGCCGAAGAAACGCGTTCCGGCGAATCCGGAAAAAGTGCTGAAGCTGACAGGCGCACGCGGCAACAACCTGAAGGACGTGACGCTGACGCTGCCGGTGGGTCTGTTTACCTGCATCACCGGGGTTTCAGGTTCCGGTAAATCGACGCTGATTAACGACACACTGTTCCCGATTGCCCAACGCCAGTTGAATGGGGCGACCATCGCCGAACCAGCACCGTATCGCGATATTCAGGGGCTGGAGCATTTCGATAAAGTGATCGATATCGACCAAAGCCCAATTGGTCGTACTCCACGTTCTAACCCGGCGACCTATACCGGCGTGTTTACGCCTGTGCGCGAACTGTTTGCGGGCGTACCGGAATCCCGTGCGCGTGGTTATACGCCAGGACGTTTCAGCTTTAACGTCCGTGGCGGGCGCTGCGAAGCCTGTCAGGGCGACGGTGTGATCAAAGTAGAGATGCACTTCCTGCCGGATATCTACGTGCCGTGCGATCAGTGTAAAGGTAAACGCTATAACCGTGAAACGCTGGAAATTAAGTACAAAGGCAAAACCATCCACGAAGTGCTGGATATGACCATCGAAGAGGCGCGTGAGTTCTTTGATGCCGTACCTGCACTGGCGCGTAAGCTGCAAACGTTGATGGACGTTGGCCTGACGTACATTCGCCTGGGGCAGTCCGCAACCACACTTTCTGGTGGTGAAGCCCAGCGCGTGAAGCTGGCGCGTGAGCTGTCAAAACGCGGCACCGGGCAGACGCTGTATATTCTCGACGAGCCGACCACCGGTCTGCACTTCACCGATATTCAGCAACTGCTCGACGTACTGCATAAACTGCGCGATCAGGGCAACACCATTGTGGTGATTGAGCACAATCTCGACGTGATCAAAACCGCTGACTGGATTGTCGACCTGGGACCAGAAGGCGGCAGTGGCGGCGGCGAAATCCTCGTCTCCGGTACGCCAGAAACCGTCGCGGAGTGCGAAGCTTCGCATACGGCACGCTTCCTCAAGCCGATGCTGTAATCGTTAAGGCCGCTTTCTGAGCGGCCTTTTCCTTTCAGAGTTGTACCAGCAATTTACGCTTTTCTTCCGGTAGTAAATTCACTGCCTGCTGATAAGACGCATCCACCAGATAATAGATTTGCGAATCCGGCAGCGAACCGTCGAGATACACGGTGCTCCAGTGCGCTTTATTCAGATGGCGGCTAGGACGCACATCGCTGTGCTGCTGACGTAGCAGCTCCGCCAGCTCCGGGCTGGTTTTCAGCGAAACAGCTGGGCGATTTTCTACTTCTTTCACCATCGCAAACAGTACATCTTCCACTTTGATCTGCGTCGCTTTCCAGTCGTTATGCACGCTCTGTTCTGCGCCTGGTTTTGCCATGCAATATTGTAGCAACTCCGAAATGGTCATTTTTTACTCCCCTTGTAGTGTCGCGATGATGCGACGCGATCCGCCGTGGATGCGATGTTCCCCCAGCCAGATGCCTTGCCAGGTGCCGGTCTGAATACGCCCTTTATGTACCGGCAATACAAGCGATGTTCCCAGCATTGAGGATTTGATATGAGAAGGCATATCGTCTGCTCCCTCATAGTCATGCTCATAATTTCCGTTGTCGGGAACGGTGCGGAGGAAAAAACGCTCCATGTCGTGGCGTACGGTGGGATCGCAGTTCTCATTAAGTGTCAGAGAGGCGGAGGTATGTTGCAGCAACAGATGCAGTAAGCCGATGTTAACGCGCGGCATATCAGCCAGCTGATTCAGAATTTCATCCGTTACCAGATGAAACCCACGAGATTTGGCGCTAAGCGTGAGCGTCTTTTGATACCACATGTGCTGCTCCTTGATAAAACTCTCTTAATCAGTTTGCAGCAAGACAGCGAAAGGATAAAGGTGTGATTAAAAAAACAGCATTCGGGAGAGCGTCACGCTCTCCCGCTCTGTCAGTATTCTGAATTGACGATCACCTCTTCACCAAACGCACCCGCTTGTGGCAAGGGTTTGTAGGTAGAGTTGGAGGCGCGCAGAATGCGGATACCACGAGCGCCGACATCGCGTGCGGCGGTAATATCGTTATCGGAATCGCCATAAAAAATTCGGATATTTTTATCCTGCAGCCATTGCGATTTTGTATTTTGCCCTGGTTTATCGCCCGCAAAGATCACCGGATTCATGTTGGTGACAGGAATATGAAAATTATCCGCCAGCGTTTTTGAAACCGTTTCTGTTTTCGTCGGGCTACGACCAGTCACAAAGAAGATCGCGTCACCGCGGCGTACATGCATATCAATCAGCTGGCGAGCGACCTCTTTTGGAATGCTGAATTCATCCCAGCCATTGTTCATTTTTTCCCAGAACACAGGATTTTTCAGATAATCTTCGCTTTCTGGTGAGAAGGTTTTTTTGCCGCGCCAGAAGCCCGGGCTGGAAAAAAGTACCGTGTCATCGATATCAAACCCCACCGCCATTGGCGGACGCCCTGCGAGGCTATTTTCAATTTGTGCGACCGAAACCCAATGAATTGGTGCCTGTTCAGCAAGCCTGGCAACGTTAGTCCCAGGGTTAAGCGGTGAAGGAGATGAGGCCAGGGCAACAGCGGAACTGTTTAGAGCGAACAATAAGCAAACGGCACTGATTGCCTGTGTGATCTTGCGCATATTTTTCCCTAAATAGTCAGTATGTTGAAACTTTTTATTGTGAGATTTGTTGCAAAAACCATCTGACCATAACGCCAGCTGCCGGGGAAAGGAAGGATTATCTGCGGTTTTTGTGATGAAAAGCAGGATGATTATGTTTAACCCAGTAAATACGTTCCTGTCTTTTTTTGTATAAAAAATGTTTATTACTCGATGTAAGGATACATTAATTTTACGTTTATTATGATGAATCCTCTGCAAATGAGCGAAATTTGATAGAACATTTATCTGCTGTACGATTTAATGAACTTAATGATACAGCATTACAAAAACAATCGAAGTTTATAAAGATGATTCCTGATTGACCAGAACCCTATCCTACAATGGTGACTAATTTTATTACTCCCGATGGAGATGATGATATGAATATATCATATGTGAATAGCAACAAAACGACATCTTTACCTGTTGAGCTAGATGCACTAAATAATAAAGATATCTCTTATGCCAAAGATTTTTCTTATGCTAAAGATTTCTTTTTATACATAGAAACACAGTTAAAAATTGCAAAAGATTTTTGTAGACCTGGAGAAGAAGTATCAAGTTCTATTGCAAGTAAAGTTTTTCACGCATTTATTGATTTAGTTAACAAAATCAGGGGTAAGAAAGACTTTATGTATATTTGCACGCTTTGCTGTTTTGCCGAGGAGGTTAAAGG
>NZ_SJWV01000198.1:0-6970 GCF_004352695.1 Escherichia sp. KCJ4928 | reverse complement strand
TAGTCATAATCAGTTAAATTAAAACGGCTACGCCCGCCCGCCGCATATTTTTCTGAAGAACGCTCATCATTAGAAGAAGTATTACTGGCGTTCCCCCACAGCGACCAGGCAGTGGTTTGTCCATACCAGGTCATGGTGGTGTCAGCCGTAAGTGAGGAGCTTTTCGTATTGCCTGATTGTGCAAGATATCCTGCGTTCAGATTACCTTCGAAAGGTTTTTTAGCGCTGGCAGGATCGTCCATGACAGTAAAAACGGAATCATCGGCAGCTGCATTCAGTGACGCAAACATGCCCCCCGCCAACATAACGATGGCAGGAACTGTCTTCAAAAGCTTCATTTATCAAGAGTCCGTACAACAAAAAAAGAGACCATCGCGGTCCCGGAAACTTTCTTAAGGATCAAAGATTAGCGTCCCTGGAAAGGTAACGAATTATAAAAAGGCGCGAATAACTTAGCAATGTATTCTTATTTCATTTTTTGAATAAGCATGTGGCGAAAACAGATTTTTATTTATATATATTTATCTGCAAAATTTTAAATAAAGCTCTAATAAATCATATTGTTAATTTCTTCACTTTCGGCTGATTCGGTGCCAGACTGAAATCAGCCTATAGGAGGAAATGATGGTACGTATCTATACGTTGACACTTGCGCCCTCTCTCGATAGCGCAACAATTACCCCGCAAATTTATCCCGAAGGAAAACTGCGCTGTACCGCACCGGTGTTCGAACCCGGGGGCGGCGGCATCAACGTCGCCCGCGCCATTGCCCATCTTGGAGGCAGTGCCACAGCGATCTTCCCGGCGGGTGGCGCGACCGGCGAACACCTGGTTTCTCTGTTGGCGGATGAAAATGTCCCCGTCGCTACTGTAGAAGCCAAAGACTGGACCCGGCAGAATTTACACGTACATGTGGAAGCAAGCGGTGAGCAGTATCGTTTTGTTATGCCAGGCGCGGCATTAAATGAAGATGAGTTTCGCCAGCTTGAAGAGCAAGTTCTGGAAATTGAATCCGGGGCCATCCTGGTCATAAGCGGAAGCCTGCCGCCAGGTGTGAAGCTGGAAAAATTAACCCAACTGATTTCCGCTGCGCAAAACCAAGGGATCCGCTGCATCATCGACAGTTCTGGCGAAGCGTTAAGTGCAGCACTGGCGATTGGTAACATCGAGTTGGTTAAGCCTAACCAAAAAGAACTCAGTGCGCTGGTGAATCGCGAACTCACCCAGCCAGACGATGTCCGCAAAGCCGCGCAGGAAATCGTTAATAGCGGCAAGGCCAAACGGGTTGTCGTTTCCCTTGGTCCACAAGGAGCGCTGGGTGTTGATAGTGAAAACTGCATTCAGGTGGTGCCACCACCGGTGAAAAGCCAGAGTACCGTTGGCGCTGGTGACAGCATGGTCGGCGCGATGACACTGAAACTGGCAGAAAATGCCTCTCTTGAAGAGATGGTCCGTTTTGGCGTAGCTGCGGGGAGTGCAGCCACACTCAATCAGGGAACACGTCTGTGCTCCCATGACGATACGCAAAAAATTTACGCTTACCTTTCCCGCTAACAAAAACATTCCCCCAGCATTGGGGGAATCACCACCAACCTGTCGGCAACGCGTTTCTCCGACTATGCTCAAAAGTCATGTGATAACAAAGGGGTGAACTATGGCCAGTGGCGATCTTGTCCGTTATGTCATAACCGTCATGTTGCATGAGGATACATTGACTGAAATTAACGAGTTGAATAATTACCTGACTCGCGACGGTTTTTTGCTCACCATGACGGATGATGAGGGAAATATCCATGAGCTGGGGACTAACACTTTTGGACTTATCAGTACCCAAAGTGAAGAAGAAATTAGAGAACTGGTTTCGGGGCTTACCCAAAGTGCAACCGGCAAAGATCCTGAAATCACCATCACGACCTGGGAGGAATGGAATAGCAACAGAAAATAAATGGTTTTTGGGCAATAATCAGTCTGTGGTGTGCGTTAGCTCGTGTTTTTACACCGCATTCTTGCGCTAACCTTATGATCTGGCAGACAACATGGGAGAGACATCATGTGGCAGGCAATCAGTCGTCTTTTGAGCGAGCAGTTAGGTGAAGGCGAAATCGAACTGCGTAATGAACTGCCTGGCGGAGAAGTCCATGCCGCATGGCATTTGCGCTATGCAGGACATGACTTTTTCGTCAAATGTGATGAAAGGGAACTGCTTCCCGGTTTTACCGCCGAAGCCGACCAACTGGAGTTACTGTCGCGTAGTAAAACCGTCACCGTGCCTAAGGTTTGGGCAGTAGGCGCTGACCGTGACTACAGTTTTCTGGTGATGGATTATCTCCCACCTCGTCCGCTGGATGCGCATAGCGCATTTATTCTTGGTCAGCAAATTGCGCGTTTACATCAATGGAGTGACCAACCACAATTTGGCCTCGATTTTGATAACTCGCTCTCCACAACTCCACAGCCCAACACCTGGCAACGTCGCTGGTCAACGTTTTTTGCTGAACAACGGATTGGCTGGCAGTTGGAACTGGCAGCAGAGAAAGGGATCGCTTTCGGCAATATCGACGCCATCGTCGAGCATATTCAGCAGCGTCTGGCCTCGCATCAACCGCAGCCTTCTCTGTTGCACGGCGATTTATGGTCCGGCAACTGTGCGCTGGGTCCGGATGGCCCGTACATTTTCGACCCTGCCTGCTACTGGGGTGACCGAGAGTGCGACCTGGCGATGTTACCGCTGCATACTGAACAGCCGCCACAAATCTATGACGGCTATCAGTCAGTATCCCCGCTACCTGCCGATTTCCTTGAACGTCAACCGGTTTACCAACTCTACACGCTGTTAAATCGTGCAAGATTATTTGGCGGTCAGCATTTGGTTATTGCTCAGCAGTCATTGGATAGATTATTAGCAGCATGATATGGGTTGAGGATAATGGCCGCTCCGTGCGGCCTTTTGATTAAATAAACCCAAGCAGAGAAAAGAACACATAACCTGCAGCAATACAAATAACCGGCAGGATATATAGTGAGAAAAACTGCAGGAAAATAGTATGGTGCGGAACAACAATACGGGACTCAATTTGTTCACGCGTTAGCCCCTCTTCCCCTTTGGCTTTTTCCAGAATGAGTTGATCTTCAACACCTTCCCGCAAGAAGCGCGCCTGGCGACTCATCCGGGCACCGGAATCCTGCAACGCCAGTCCGACAAAAATCAGGATGAAAATCACCCAGAACATAACGTTCACGCCACCATTAAAATTAGGGGTCGGGGAGTTATACCAGAACAGATTCAAAAAAGGCGTATTCGCCTGCATCATATCGATCATGACATGAGTAAAGTCGAGCATGACCGCATTAATGCCTTCCTGGTTTTCCTGCCGGGTATTCATAAATTTCAGCAAAGAAATCAATGTAGAGATCAATGCAGGTATAAAAATCACCCAACCCAAAATCCTTTTCAAAACAGCAATGCGTCCAGCTTGTTGATACGTCATGAGTTCTCCTTGATTAAGACGCGTCGTTTCACTTAGTTTACCTGTAGATATCTGTTTTCGCCCATTCTTTAAAGGCGATATGATAGGCGCTTAATCATAAGCACGGCTTAATACCTTACACATAATGCTCTAAAGGAGAGGTTGTAATGTCAACCCCGCGTCAGATTCTTGCTGCAATTTTTGATATGGATGGATTACTTATCGACTCAGAACCTTTATGGGATCGAGCCGAACTGGATGTGATGGCAAGCCTGGGGGTGGATATCTCCCGTCGTAACGAGCTGCCGGACACCTTAGGTTTACGCATCGATATGGTGGTCGATCTTTGGTACGCCCGGCAACCGTGGAATGGGCCAAGCCGTCAGGAAGTAGTAGAACGGGTTATTGCCCGTGCCATTTCACTGGTTGAAGAGACACGTCCATTATTACCAGGCGTGCGCGAAGCTGTTGCGTTATGCAAAGAACAAGGTTTATTGGTGGGACTGGCCTCCGCGTCACCACTACATATGCTGGAAAAAGTGTTGACCATGTTTGACTTACGCGACAGTTTCGATGCCCTCGCCTCGGCTGAAAAACTGCCTTACAGCAAGCCGCATCCGCAAGTATATCTCGACTGCGCAGCAAAACTGGGCGTTGACCCACTGACCTGCGTGGCGCTGGAAGACTCGGTAAATGGCATGATCGCTTCTAAAGCAGCCCGCATGCGTTCCATCGTCGTTCCTGCGCCAGAAGCGCAAAATGATCCACGTTTTGTATTAGCAAACGTCAAACTCTCATCGCTGACAGAACTCACCGCAAAAGACCTTCTCGGTTAATGACCAGGGGCAGTGATCACGCTGCCCCTGGTTCTTTATCTGAATTTGCATTCAACTGACGGATTAATCGTCAATTTAAGAGAAAGAGTTACACCGTCACCACTTCCGTGCACTGTATAAAAATCCTATACTGTACGTATCGACAGTTTAGTGAGTTTTATCATGACGGCGGAAGGTCACCTTCTCTTTTCTATTGCTTGTGCGGTATTTGCCAAAAATGCCGAGCTGACGCCCGTGCTGGCACAGGGTGACTGGTGGCATATTGTCCCTTCCGCAATCCTGACGTGTTTGTTACCGGACATCGATCACCCAAAGTCGTTTCTTGGGCAGCGATTAAAATGGATATCAAAACCGATCGCCCGCGCTTTTGGGCATCGTGGTTTTACCCACAGTCTGCTGGCGGTATTTGCGCTGCTGGCAACCTTTTACCTTAAGGTTCCGGAAGGCTGGTTCATTCCGGCTGATGCGCTACAAGGAATGGTGCTGGGTTATTTGAGCCACATACTTGCCGATATGCTGACACCCGCCGGTGTTCCCCTGCTCTGGCCATGCCGCTGGCGTTTCCGCTTGCCTATCCTGGTTCCCCAAAAGGGCAACCAACTGGAACGTTTTATCTGCATGGCATTATTTGTCTGGTCGGTATGGATGCCCCATTCATTACCCGAGAACAGCGCTGTTCGTTGGTCATCGCAAATGATCAATACCTTGCAGATCCAGTTTCATCGGCTTATTAAGCATCAGGTTGAATACTAAAAAGGCAAAAATCACCTTTCTGGAATAAGCAATTCCATTTGAATATAAGAGCCAGCTCACAGTTCTGTTAATCTTGCGCCAACACTATGACTGCTACGCAGTGATAGAAATAATAAGATCAGGAGAACGGGGATGAACTTTCCATTAATTGCGAACATCGTGGTGTTCGTTGTACTGCTGTTTGCGCTGGCTCAGACCCGCCATAAACAGTGGAGTCTGGCGAAAAAAGTGCTGGTGGGTCTGGTGATGGGTGTGGTTTTTGGCCTTGCCCTGCATACCATTTATGGTTCTGACAGCCAGGTACTTAAAGATTCTGTACAGTGGTTTAACATCGTTGGTAACGGCTATGTTCAACTGCTGCAAATGATCGTTATGCCGTTAGTCTTCGCCTCTATTCTGAGCGCGGTTGCCCGTCTGCATAACGCATCTCAGTTAGGCAAAATCAGTTTTCTGACCATCGGTACGCTTTTGTTTACCACACTGATTGCGGCGCTGATCGGTGTGCTGGTCACCAACCTGTTTGGTTTGACGGCTGAAGGTCTGGTTCAGGGTGGTGCAGAAACTGCACGTCTGAACGCCATCGAAAGTAACTATGTTGGTAAAGTCTCTGACCTGAGCGTTCCGCAGCTGGTCTTGTCCTTTATCCCGAAAAACCCGTTTGCCGATCTGACCGGAGCCAATCCGACGTCAATTATCAGCGTGGTAATTTTTGCCGCATTCCTCGGTGTAGCTGCGCTGAAACTGCTGAAGGATGATGCGCCGAAAGGTGAACGCGTCTTAACCGCTATCGATACCCTGCAAAGCTGGGTGATGAAACTGGTTCGCCTGGTCATGCAGTTGACCCCTTACGGCGTTCTGGCACTAATGACCAAAGTGGTTGCAGGTTCTAACCTGCAAGACATCATCAAACTGGGAAGTTTCGTTGTCGCGTCCTACCTCGGTCTGCTGATTATGTTTGCAGTGCATGGCATTCTGCTGGGCATTAATGGCGTGAGTCCGCTGAAGTACTTCCGTAAGGTATGGCCTGTGCTGACGTTTGCCTTTACCAGCCGTTCCAGTGCTGCGTCTATCCCACTGAATGTGGAAGCACAAACGCGTCGTCTGGGCGTTCCTGAATCCATCGCCAGTTTCGCCGCCTCTTTCGGTGCAACCATTGGTCAGAACGGCTGCGCCGGTTTGTATCCGGCAATGCTGGCGGTGATGGTTGCGCCTACGGTTGGCATTAACCCGCTGGACCCGATGTGGATTGCGACGCTGGTCGGTATTGTTACCGTTAGTTCCGCAGGCGTTGCCGGTGTCGGTGGTGGTGCAACTTTCGCCGCACTGATTGTGCTGCCTGCGATGGGCCTGCCAGTAACCCTGGTGGCGCTGTTAATCTCCGTTGAACCGCTTATCGACATGGGCCGTACGGCGCTAAACGTTAGTGGCTCGATGACAGCTGGCACGCTGACCAGCCAGTGGCTGAAGCAAACCGATAAAGCCATTCTGGATAGCGAAGACGACGCCGAACTGGCACACCGTTAATTCTTATGCTGGCAACGGCCCGTTTTGTATAGGGGCCGTTGCCTTACTTTTTAAATGTTCCATCGCGGCGATGCATACTGACTCATATTTAAACAGATCGCCAGCGAAAAAAATGTCCAACTTATCAATACATTCCTGGCTCAATGAATGTGCCTGTAGCGAGAAGCTTAAAACCTCATACCCGAGACGTTTTCTAAGTGAACTATCTGGAATACTCATAATATCTTCAAGCACACCACTTCCCATTCCCGGAAGATTTAGTGGATTAAAAAGAAGATTGATATTAAGCATTGATATTATCGAAGAAAACTTTAGGAGACTCTCATTTTTTTGAATCGCAGCAAAAATGCTCCCGGCAGGATGTATATAATTTTTTTCATAGTATATAGT
>NZ_SJWV01000197.1:0-6977 GCF_004352695.1 Escherichia sp. KCJ4928 | reverse complement strand
TATTAAATCTATAAGGATCGTCGTTTACTCGTATGGCGTTTTTTATAAGCTCAAGTAGATGTTTAATACAGGTGCTTATTCCTTCCTTACCATTAAAAAGGTTTTTGAACTCTTGTACTACTCCATTAATTTCATCATTGTTATTTTCATTAATGGATTCTGGGTAAGTTGCGCTGGTATTGTTGATTGAAATAGATGGTAGCATGATTTTATTCCATTTTGATTGATTTGTTACAAATATATATTACCTAATGAAATAGACTATCAAAAAACGCTCATTTATTTAGAACCTATCTTTAATTTGAGTGTATGAGCGCACAATAGCCAGGGGGGGGAGTATCCTGGAAATGCAGAAAAGTAAACTCTTTGAGAAGGACGAGCAGAACGCCTGAAAATATGCCTTTCCCTTCAGGTTTGTCTGTGGATACCGCTTATTGATTTGAAAGGGCAAGCTGCCAACAGGCTGTTTGCAAAACTCAGGAGGTAAGCAATGAGGACACTACTTTCGGTGAAGTGGGGGAGTTAAAGTCACCTGCTATGCAGGTGACTTTATCCAGGCGAACGCGTTATCAGAACGCGTAGTTAAAGTTAGTACCGAACAGCCAGGCTTTACCTTCAGACTCGAACTGGTATGGGCCTTCGTTAATTTTCACGCTCTGACCGTGCATATAAGAAACACCAACGTCGACTGAAGCATCTTTATTAAATGCGTAAGTCGTACCTGCACTCAGCCAGAAACGGTCCTGGTCCGGAATGGAGATAGAACGATTCTGAGCCGGAACTGGGCTGTCATCAAAGGCGATACCGGTACGGAAGGTCCAGTTATCATCGTAGTAATAAGTGGTACCCAACGCGATGCGGTAAGCATCTTTAAAGCCTTCATGTTTCTGGAACAGCGTGTCGCCACTGGTTGAGGTCGCTTTCAGCTGCTGGAACTGACTCCAGCTGGTGTAAGCCAGGCTATAGTGAATCGCCCACTGTGGATCAACACGGTTATAACCTGACACTTCCCACATTTCAGGCAGGTTCAGCGTCAGATAACCCGATTGCGTTGCGCCACCTGTCGCGGTAGGAATTGGCAAACCGTAGTTATTAAACGCACGATTAAGATCGCTGCTGTAGTTACCTTTGAAGTCAATTTTCACTTCAGAACGGTAGGTCAGTGCATAGCGGTTATTTTTATCCAGTTCATACAGGATTCCGGCGTTCCAGCCAAAGCCCCACTGGTTACCGTTCAGATGAGCGATTTTGGTATTACTGTCGATACCGTTGGCGGTAGCTGCCAATGCTTGCCCTTGAGGAGTTTGCCCGGCAGGAGATTGCATAATCTGACCAGCAACCAACTGCCCCAGATCGCCTGCGAAACGTTCAATTTTCGCGCGAGCGTAGACGGCGTTGAAACCAAGACCAAAGCTCCATGCATTATTTAAGCGATACGCACCGCTTAAGTTCAGGTTCATGGTTTCAAGGTCAGTTGTACCCCCGACAGAGCCGCCTGCATAAGTATCATTAAACTCTGTTGCCAGACCATAGTTAGAGGTAATAGAAGCGCCCCAACCAAATTGGTCGTTAATCGGTGCAACAAAGTGCATGTTCGGAACCCATGCCGTAGGCGCGATGTTATCGGCTTTCAGGCTACGACCAGACGGAGACGTTCCGCTGATATTCACATCCGGGTCAATATAAACCGCACCCGCAGAAAATGTCGGGCGGTCAAACATGGTAATCAATGCGGGGTTACGGCTAACGTTACCTGCATCATCGGCAATTGCGCCTTCCCCTGAATAAGCCCGGCCCAGGCCAGAGGAAGAAAATTCGTTTAACTGAAAGCCTGCCGACCAGGCCTGGGTGGAGATAAGTGCCACTGCGACTGCGAGAGCAGACTTTGTAAACAGGGTTTTCTGGCTCATGACCATAACCTCAATGATTTATTTTTATACAAACTATGTTACGTGCTGTAACAGGAGCGCGAAGTGTAGGGTCTGAGGTACATCTTAGAAATCAGACCAGTGGCGAGAGTATAGGTCGGACCAGCTGGAATGTTGCAAGTATGTTTCCATCTTTTTTCAAATATGATCTAAGAAACGCGATCCAGCTGGCAAAATTTGGAGGTTGCGCACTCGCGGATTCGGGTGAATTTTGTTTTAGATCATTTTTAAGTGTGATTTCGGTCACTTATCCGATTTTGCAGAATTAACAACTGGAGCAGCACTTTCCGGAAGCGTAAAATATCCACAACGTTTATCTGGCACCTTGGGTGCACATACAGAGGAAATCAACGATGAGTAAATGTAGTGCTGATGAAACCCCGGTTTGCTGCTGTATGGATGTTGGCACCATTATGGACAACTCCGACTGCACCGCGTCTTACAGCCGCGTGTTTGCAAACCGCGCAGAAGCAGAACAAACGCTGGCGGCGCTGACTGAAAAAGCCCGTAGCGTGGAATCCGAACCGTGCAAAATCTCCCCGACTTTCACTGAAGAGTCTGACGGTGTGCGCCTGGATATCGATTTCACTTTTGCCTGCGAAGCTGAAATGCTGATCTTCCAGCTGGGTCTGCGTTAATTCCTCTCGGGTACGTTCGCCCCTGTCAGTTGCTGGCAGGGGCGTTTTCTTTTCTTTCTCCTGTCTTCACTGTGTCATAGCTCCCACTTTCTTTTTTCTCCGCTTGGCTAAATGTAAAAAAATGGTTAAGATTATGATCAGGTCAGACCACTTTATTTATTTTTTTACAGGGGAGTGTTATGGGTCAGGTTTTACCGCTGGTTACCCGCCAGGGCGATCGTATCGCCATTGTTAGCGGTTTACGTACGCCTTTTGCCCGCCAGGGGACGGCTTTTCATGGCATTCCCGCGGTTGATTTAGGGAAGATGGTAGTAGGCGAACTGCTGGCACGCAGCGAGATCCCCGCTGAAGTGATTGAACAGCTGGTCTTTGGTCAGGTCGTACAAATGCCTGAAGCCCCCAACATTGCGCGTGAAATTGTTCTCGGTACCGGAATGAATGTGCATACCGATGCTTACAGCGTCAGCCGCGCTTGCGCTACCAGTTTCCAGGCGGTTGCAAACGTCGCAGAAAGCCTGATGGCGGGAACTATCCGAGCGGGGATTGCCGGTGGGGCAGATTCCTCTTCCGTATTGCCAATTGGCGTCAGTAAAAAACTGGCGCGCGTGCTGGTTGATGTCAACAAAGCTCGAACCATGAGCCAGCGCCTGAAACTCTTCTCTCGCCTGCGTTTGCGCGACTTAATGCCCGTACCGCCTGCGGTAGCAGAATATTCTACTGGCTTGCGGATGGGCGACACCGCCGAACAAATGGCGAAAACCTACGGCATCACCCGAGAACAGCAAGATGCATTAGCGCACCGTTCGCATCAGCGTGCCGCTCAGGCATGGTCAGACGGAAAACTCAAAGAAGAGGTGATGACTGCCTTTATCCCTCCTTATAAACAACCGCTTGTCGAAGACAACAATATTCGCGGTAATTCCTCGCTTGCCGATTACGCAAAGCTGCGCCCGGCGTTTGATCGCAAACACGGAACGGTAACGGCGGCAAACAGTACGCCGCTGACCGATGGCGCGGCAGCGGTGATCCTGATGACTGAATCCCGGGCGAAAGAATTAGGGCTGGTGCCGCTGGGGTATCTGCGCAGCTACGCATTTACTGCGATTGATGTCTGGCAGGACATGTTGCTCGGTCCGGCCTGGTCAACACCGCTGGCGCTGGAACGTGCCGGTTTGACAATGAGCGATCTGACATTGATCGATATGCACGAAGCCTTTGCAGCTCAGACACTGGCGAATATTCAGTTGCTGGGTAGTGAACGTTTTGCTCGTGAAGTACTGGGGCGTGCACATGCCACTGGCGAAGTGGACGATAGCAAATTTAACGTGCTTGGCGGTTCGATTGCTTACGGACATCCCTTCGCGGCGACCGGCGCACGGATGATTACCCAGACATTGCATGAACTTCGCCGTCGCGGCGGTGGATTTGGTTTAGTTACCGCCTGTGCTGCCGGTGGGCTTGGCGCGGCAATGGTTCTGGAGGCGGAATAATGGAAATGACATCAGCGTTTACCCTTAATGTTCGTCTGGACAACATTGCCGTTATCACCATCGACGTACCGGGTGAGAAAATGAATACCCTGAAGGCGGAGTTTGCCTCGCAGGTGCGCGCCATTATTAAGCAACTCCGTGAAAACAAAGAGTTGCGAGGCGTGGTGTTTGTCTCCGCTAAACCGGACAACTTCATTGCTGGCGCAGACATCAACATGATCGGCAACTGCAAAACGGCGCAAGAAGCGGAAGCACTGGCGCGGCAGGGCCAACAGTTGATGGCGGAGATTCATGCTTTGCCCATTCCGGTTATCGCGGCTATTCATGGCGCTTGCCTGGGTGGTGGGCTGGAGTTGGCGCTGGCGTGCCACGGTCGCGTTTGTACTGACGATCCTAAAACGGTGCTCGGTTTGCCTGAAGTACAACTTGGATTGTTACCCGGTTCAGGCGGCACCCAGCGTTTACCGCGTCTGATAGGCGTCAGCACAGCATTAGAGATGATCCTCACCGGAAAACAACTTCGGGCGAAACAGGCATTAAAGCTGGGGCTGGTGGATGACGTTGTTCCGCACTCCATTTTGCTGGAAGTCGCTGTTGAGCTGGCGAAGAAGGATCGCCCATCTTCCCGCCCTCTACCTGTACGCGAGCGTATTCTGGCGGGGCCGTTAGGTCGTGCGCTGCTGTTCAAAATGGTCGGCAAGAAAACAGAACACAAAACTCAAGGCAATTATCCGGCGACAGAACGCATCCTGGAGGTTGTTGAAACGGGATTAGCGCAGGGCACCAGCAGCGGTTATGACGCCGAAGCTCGGGCGTTTGGCGAACTGGCGATGACGCCACAATCGCAAGCTTTGCGTAGTATCTTTTTTGCCAGTACGGAAGTGAAGAAAGATCCCGGTAGTGATGCACCGCCTGCGCCATTAAACAGCGTGGGAATTTTAGGTGGTGGCTTGATGGGCGGCGGTATTGCTTATGTCACTGCTTGTAAAGCGGGGCTTCCGGTCAGAATTAAAGATATCAACCCGCAGGGCATAAATCATGCGCTGAAGTACAGTTGGGATCAGCTGGAGGGCAAAGTTCGCCGTCGTCATCTCAAAGCCAGCGAACGTGACAAACAGCTGGCATTAATCTCCGGAACGACGGACTATCGCGGCTTTGCCCATCGCGATCTGATTATTGAAGCGGTGTTTGAAAATCTCGAATTAAAACAACAGATGGTGGCGGAAGTGGAGCAAAATTGCGCCGCTCATACCATTTTTGCTTCGAATACGTCATCTTTACCGATTGGTGATATCGCAGCTCACGCCACGCGACCTGAGCAAGTTATTGGCCTGCATTTCTTCAGTCCGGTGGAAAAAATGCCGCTGGTAGAGATTATTCCTCATGCGGGTACATCGGCGCAAACCATCGCCACTACGGTAAAACTGGCGAAAAAACAGGGCAAAACGCCCATTGTCGTGCGTGACAAAGCCGGGTTTTACGTCAATCGCATCTTAGCGCCTTACATTAATGAAGCTATCCGCATGCTGACCGAAGGTGAACGGGTAGAGCACATTGATGCCGCGCTAGTGAAATTTGGTTTTCCGGTAGGTCCAATCCAACTTTTGGATGAGGTAGGAATCGACACCGGGACTAAAATTATTCCTGTACTGGAAGCCGCTTATGGAGAACGTTTTAGCGCGCCTGCAAATGTTGTTTCTTCAATTTTGAACGACGATCGCAAAGGCAGAAAAAATGGTCGGGGTTTCTATCTTTATGGTCAGAAAGGGCGTAAAAGCAAAAAACAGGTCGATCCCGCCATTTACCCGCTCATTGGCGCACAAGGGCAGGGGCGACTCTCCGCACCGCAGGTTGCTGAACGGTGTGTGATGTTGATGCTGAATGAAGCAGTACGTTGTGTTGATGAGCAGGTTATCCGTAGCGTGCGTGACGGGGATATTGGTGCGGTATTTGGCATTGGTTTTCCGCCATTTCTCGGTGGACCGTTCCGCTATATCGATTCTCTCGGCGCGGGCGAAGTGGTTGCAATAATGCAACGACTTGCCACGCAGTATGGTTCCCGTTTTACCCCTTGCGAGCGTTTGGTCGAGATGGGCGCGCGTGGGGAAAGTTTTTGGAAAACAACTGCAACTGACCTGCAATAAGAAGGTCAAAGCTATATGAATCCGCGCTGAATGGCGGAGTGTTGGTCAAAATGTAAACGCATATTGACTATACTTACGCCATTGAGGTAAAAAACAGCGTTTCATTCGGTGAATGGATAAGGCACAATGCCGGCCACCGTTTTCTTTCTCTGGTTTCAGATGAAAGAAAACGGGCGAATCTGGTTAACAAAAGCGGTGCAATATGCAAGTTTTTATCATGCGTCACGGCGACGCAGCCCTCGATGCCGCCAGTGATTCCGTTCGTCCTCTGACCACTAATGGTTGTGACGAATCTCGCCTGATGGCGAACTGGCTGAAAGGTCAAAAAGTGGAAATCGAACGCGTTCTGGTGAGCCCGTTCCTGCGAGCCGAGCAAACACTGGAAGAAGTAGGGGATTGTCTGAACCTGCCTTCCAGTGCAGAAGTTCTGCCGGAGTTAACGCCCTGCGGCGATGTTGGTCTGGTCAGTGCCTATTTGCAGGCGTTGACCAATGAAGGTGTTGCTTCGGTACTGGTGATCTCTCACTTACCGTTAGTCGGGTATCTGGTTGCCGAGTTATGTCCGGGCGAAACGCCGCCTATGTTTACCACCTCGGCCATTGCCAGCGTAACGCTTGATGAAAGCGGAAACGGTACATTCAACTGGCAGATGAGCCCGTGTAATCTGAAGATGGCAAAAGCTATCTGATGTGTTCCAAATTATGCCCAATGAGGTAGATTCATTGGGCATAATTGCTCATCAGGCAGCGGATATCTGTCAACCTCACTACTATCGAA
>NZ_SJWV01000196.1:0-6978 GCF_004352695.1 Escherichia sp. KCJ4928 | reverse complement strand
TTATTATTGTGGTGAGTTGATTAATATTAATGCAATATCTCTTGGGTTATATATTCCCGGTTATCTATTGTGGAAATTTAATTTAAGTGCAGAAGTAATATTTCTGCCGGATTTTTATTCGGAATATCCTGCTTATCCTCGTGCTGTTTCTCACGTAGTCTATAATTTCCTTTTTAAGCCCACAGGAGAGCAACAATGACAATCCATAAGAAAGGTCAGGCACACTGGGAAGGCGATATCAAACGCGGGAAGGGAACAGTATCCACCGAGAGTGGTGTGCTGAACCAACAGCCGTATGGATTTAACACGCGTTTTGAAGGCGAAAAAGGAACTAACCCTGAAGAACTGATTGGCGCAGCGCATGCCGCATGTTTCTCAATGGCGCTTTCATTAATGCTGGGGGAAGCGGGATTTACGCCAACATCGATTGATACCACCGCCGATGTGTCGCTGGATAAAGTGGATGCCGGTTTTGCGATTACGAAAATCGCACTGAAGAGTGAAGTTGCGGTGCCGGGTATTGATGCCTCTACCTTTGACGGCATCATCCAGAAAGCAAAAGCAGGATGCCCGGTTTCTCAGGTACTGAAAGCGGAAATTACGCTTGATTACCAGTTGAAATCGTAAAGCATTGCCGGATGACGCGTCAGGCGCGTGAATGCCTGATGCGTTGTTAGCATCTCTACAGCGCCCGCCAGCAACGGATCTCACGTCCGTCAGCCCGCGTCGTTAATGATTGCCGGACTTCGCATCCGCTGGTTGCAAGGGGGCAACGTTCGTAGAAAAAACAGCCTTGCGGCAACGTGCGGTTTCCCGGCAGATCCGTTTTACGTAATGCCCATTCTTCCTCCAGCGGTTTATCAATGGCGGGGAGGGAATCCAGCAATAATCGGGTGTATGGATGTGCAGGTGCCGTCAACACCTGCTGCGCGTCGCCCAGTTCTACAATCTGCCCGAGATACATCACCGCTACCCGATCGCTCATATGACGAATCACCGAGACATTGTGTGAGATCAGCACATAGGTCAGCCCGCGATTTACCTGTAGCGTTACCAGTAAATTGAGGATCTGCGCCTGCACGGAGATATCCAGTGCAGAGGTTGGCTCATCAAGCACAATCACGTCAGGCTGCGAAGAGAGTGCTCTGGCAATGGCGATGCGTTGCCGCTGCCCGCCGGAGAACGCATGAGGCAGGCGGTCGAGATACTCCGGACGAATACCCACCTGCACAGCCAACTCCTCTGCTAACGCTCGCCGCTGTTGTTCACTACTACGCTTAGCTATCCAGAGCGGTTCTGTGATGATGCGCCACACCGGTAAGCGCGGATTGAGCGAAGAGAGCGGGTCCTGAAACACCATCTGCATAATGCGTTGTGATCCTGAACGGATGTACTGCCCGTGGCTCGGTTGCAGCATACCCATTAAAAGCTGTGCGAGGGTGCTTTTGCCGCAGCCTGACTCGCCGACGATCCCTAAGGTTTCACCACGGCGGATCTGTAAATCAATACCATTAATGGCATGAACATGTTCCGTAGTTTTACCAAGCCAGTTTTTACGGGCCGGGAAATTGATATGGACGTCGCATAACGTTAATAACGTGTTAGACACTTATGACCTCCTGCTGCGGATACCAACAGGCGCAGCGCTGGTTGTTGTCACCACACGCTGTCAGCGCCGGGACGTTTTCACACTGTGCACCTGCCGCATAGCAACGATCGCGAAAAGCGCAGCCGTCAGGCAAATGGGTGAGGTTTGGTACCGTCCCTGGAATGGCTGGTAATGGCTGGCGTGGTACTCCATGTTCTGGTGCGCATTGTAGCAAACCAATGGTATACGGATGCCGGGGATGATGGATAACGTCTGCCGTCACGCCGCTTTCAATTACGCTTCCGGCATACATCACGTAAACGCTATCGCACAGTTGCGACACCACGGCCATATCATGGCTGATGAACAGTACCGCAGTTCCACTGGCGCGGGCTTTATGTTTAAGCAAACGCAGTACCTGCAACTGTACCGTGACGTCCAGCGCCGTAGTCGGTTCGTCGGCAATAATCAATTGCGGCTCGCAGGAGAATGCCAGCGCAATCATTACCCGCTGGCGCATACCACCTGAAAGCTCAAACGGATAGCGCGACATAACTTCCACGGCATCCGGGATTTGCATCTCTTCCAGCAGGGCAATCGCTTTAGCTCTGGCTTCCCGACGACTTATTGGTTGATGATGGCGGATTACGTCCATCATCTGAAGACCTATTCGACGTGTCGGATTGAGGGCGGTCATCGGTTCCTGAAAGATCATCGCCACTCGTGCGCCGCGCCACTGACGAAGCTGTTTTTCCCGAGCGTTAAGAACATCTTCTCCCAGCAGTGAAATCTGCCCCCGATGTACGCAATAACTGCCCGTCGGTAGCAGACGCATAATCAGCATTGCGGTGACTGATTTACCTGAGCCGGATTCTCCCACCAGACCGACAATTTCACTGCGGTTAATCTGCAAGGACACATTGTTGAGCGCGTGAACGTCGCCGTTAAAACCGGGGAAACTCAAATGCAGTTGTTGAATGTCCAGAACGGGTTGGGTCATGACTGCTTTCCTCCTGCTTTCGGGTCAAGCAGATCGCGAATACCATCACCAAAGAGATTAAACCCGACGGCGGTAAGCAAAATCGCTGCCCCCGGAAATGCGCAATACCACCACTGATCGAGTACATAGTTGCGACCATTCGCTACCATCGCGCCCCATTCAGCACTCGGTTGTTGTGCACCCAGGCCAATAAATCCCAACGTGGCGGCCATTAAAATCGCGCTACCGATATCCAGCGATGCCTGCACGATCAGCGGCGGCAGGGAGTTACGTAAAATATGCCAGTTGATCAGATGCCAACGCGACGCACCAAAGGTTTTCGCCGCCTGAACATAAGTATACTGGCGTACAACTAATGCTTGCCCCCGCGCCAGGCGCACATAAAAGGGAATTCGCACAATAGCAATCGCCAGCATGGCGTTAAATAAACTCGGCCCGAGAGCGGCAGCCAGTGCCATTGTCAGTACCAACGAAGGAATCGACAGCATAATGTCCATGATGCGCATGATGATGGCGTCTGCGCGTCCGCCAAGCACACCGGATAGACATCCGAGTAGCGAACCAATCATACCCGCAATGGCAACCACGACTAATCCGGCGAGAATTGATTGCTGACTGCCGACCAGTACGCGGCTGAACAGATCGCGTCCCACTTCATCGGTGCCAAACCAGTGCGCCGCAGAAGGCGGGCGATTAAATCAATGGCGTTGGGATCATGCGTCGCCAGCCACGGTGAAAAAATCATCATCAATAGCATTAATACAATGATGACTGCGCCGGTCACGGTGAGCGGACTGCCTTTCAGCATCCATACCAGTTTTGCACCGTTAAATCGCGTTTGTTTTTGTGGGCGTACGGCGGACGTTTCCTCGCTTAGCATCATTCACCACCTCCACGTCCGATACGCGGATCAATCCACAAATAGAGCAAATCCACCACCAGGTTGACCAGCACATAAGCAAATGAAACCACGACGGCAAAGCCCATCACTGCCGGGAAGTCGAGCGCCTGTATTGATGTTACTACCCATGCACCCATTCCGGGCCAGGCAAAAACGGTTTCGGTGAGCACTGCGCCATACAACAAATCGCCCAGCGCCAAACCCAATACGGTAATCGATGGGATCAACGCATTGGGTAGCGCATAACATAAAACGATATACCAGCCGGGCAAGCCGCTGGCCCGGGCGGTACGAATGTAGTCTTCACTCAATTGTTCCAGCATCGCTGAGCGGATCTGGCGAGCGACAATTCCCAGGTGAACGAACGCCAGCGTTAATGCCGGTAAGATGAGATGTTGCAACGCATTGAAGAAGACTTCACCGTTGCCTTCAAGCAGCGCATCGAGCAGATAAAAGCCGGTAACGTGCGTTGGTGGATCCAGCCAGTCATCAAGCCTTCCGCCGCCGGGAAGAATTTGCAGATGACCATAAAACAGCACAATGACGCCCAGCCCAAGCCAGAACGCAGGTGTGGAGATTCCGGTAATGGCCATTATTCGCACCAGATGATCCAGCCAGCGATTTCGCCAGACTGCAGAGAGTATGCCCAGCGGGATGCCAATCAGGAGTGCCAGCAGCAGGGCACCAAAAGCCAGCTCCAGCGTCGCCGGGAAAAATATACGCAACTCTTCCAGCACCGGACGCCCGGTACGAATGGATGTTCCCAGGTCACCATGAAACAGGTCGCTGACGTAGCGGTAAAACTGTACATACAGTGGCTGGTCCAGTCCCAGTTGCTGGCGAATATTTTCCACGATAGCATCGCTGGCGCGGTCACCCGCCAGTAACCGCGCCGGATCGCCAGGGATCAGATGCGAGATAATAAACGTAATCACGCAGACGCCCGCCACCACGAGCACCAGCCCCCAGCAGCGTTGGCGTAAAATACTCCAGAAGGTCACGTTATTTACTCATGGTATTGATATTGAAGACCTGTTCCAGCATGGGATTGAACACAAAGCCTTTCACCTCTTTGTTCATCGCCAGTTGGTAGTTTTTCTGGAACAGGTACACATAAGCAGCGTCATCAATGACGATTTTCTGTGCCTGCTGGTAGTCCCGGGTACGCTGCGTCTGGTCGGTGGTCGCAAGCGCATTGCGCAGTAACTTATCGACCTCACTGTTTTCATAGAACGAGCGGTTACCCGGCAGACCTTTTTTGTCTGACTCAAACCAGTAATTCATAAACATATACGGGTCGGCAAAATCCGGACTCCAGTTGCCAATCGCAATGTCGTAATCACCTTTACCCACTCTGTCGCGCATGGTGGCGTTCGCCAGCTTTTCCAGCTTCACATTGATGCCCAGCTTGTTGAGACTGGATTGTGTCGCCAAAGCAATAGGCTCCCAGTTCGGATCGTTATCGGAGTAGAGAAACGTCAGGCTGGTGGGTTTGCTCGTCACTTTATCCCATTCGGCTTTGGCTTTCGTTTCGTCATGGTTGTATTGCATTGCCGTCGCATCGTAGCCCCACATGCCTTCCGGAATCGGGCCGCGCATCTGTTTTCCGTTACCACTCAGAATGCCGTTAACCATTCCCTGATAATCGGTAGACCAGGAAATGGCCCGACGCAGATCCGCCTGATTAAGAGGCGCTTTGCTGTTATTCAGATACAGATAGGTAACGCGCAGTGACGGATACTCTGCCACATTGACTTTATTTTCCTGCTTCAGGGCGTTGAGTTGATCCACCGGCAGCGCATCGGCAATGTCAATGTCGCCACGGGAGAGCTGCAGGCGACAGGAGGCACTTTCACCAATAATTTTTACCGATACCCGTTTGAAGTTCGGTTTATTGCCTGGGTAATGCGGATTTGGCACCAGAACTAATTGCTGACCTTTTTGCCAGCTTTTCAGCATAAATGGTCCGGAACCGGCGGTATTTTGCGCGAGGAAGCCGCGAGCATCATCCGCTGCATGTTCCTTTAAGACCGCCGGATTGATAATGGATGCACCGTCATTCGCCAGCGTGTAGAGGAACGGTGCGAATGGCTGGCTAAGGGTAAACTTCACCGTATGTTCGTCGGGAGCATCAATCTTTAAATCTTTGGGAAATGCTTCTGCTGGCCCCTGGCCGATTTTTAGTAGCCGCTCAAAAGAGAGTTTTACTGCTTCGGCAGTGACCGGTGTGCCATCGGCAAATTTAGCATTGTCCTTCAGGGTGAACGTCCACTCTTTTTGATCGTCAGACGCTTTCCAGCTACTTGCCAGATCGCCTTCAACGTCGGTTGAGCCTTTATCACCGTCCGTTTTGTACTGAACCAGCCGCTGATAAGACGGGTAGGTCACCGTCCAGTCGTTATTATCTATTGTTACCGCCGGGTCGAGGGTTTGTGGATCGGCGGCCTTACCAATCACCAGCATATCTTTCGGTACGGCGGCGTGCGCAACCGGGAAATTTGTGGCAAGGACGAGCGCGAGCAATGTGGGACGAAACGGTATCGATCTCTTCATGACAGTTTCCTGATTAACTGACGTGTTGTGTGCCAGGGGATATAAAACAGGTGAATTGATCAGCGAGCAGAGGGTAACTCGCTGCCTGGGGTAATTCGAAGTGCCACCATTCGCTGGAGATACCGACAAAACCGCCACCAGTCATTATCGCATTCAGCAACAGCCGATTGCGCTGAGCGGCGGGCGGGACGGAAGGGTGATAGGCATGGGAGCGCTCGTGCATTTCATCGAACCCTGCGCCCATATCGAGGATGTTCCCGTGCTCATCACGAAGCGTCAGGTCGATCGCCGTGCCACGGCTGTGATTAGAACCGACCGTCACATCAACAACATATTGCGGGTCTGGGCAGGCTTGCCACAACATCGCCTGTGCTTGTTGTGGGCGATACGCATCGTAAATCACCAGTTGTAAGCCTGACAGCTGGGCGATACTGATACTTTTCGCCAGCGCGGTAATCGCATCCTTGTGTAGCAGACAACGCGCTTGCTGATAAATAGCTTTACCTGTGATGTTATCAGCGCAGGCGTATTTCAATTCGATCTCCAGATCAGGGAAGATTACGGCTAAATCAACCAGTTCGGTGGTATCCGACATAAACGGTTCCTGTATAAGACAAAAATTGCTGCGCTTTCCGCTTATGCAGATCTCATGCCATGCCGGGATAAGCGCCAGAATGCTGGCTTAAAGTTATATTTTTTAACTTTTGATCAACATTTGTGCAGCGTAGTGCAGTTTTGGTGCAAGAGGGGAAGTTAAGGAAGGAATCTCCCGGAATCGTAGCTGAAATCACAGTATTTAAGTGACAGTGTCACGTTAAATGAAAACCCGCGAGTGCGGGCGAGAGGAATTTGTCAGATTTTCAGCGGTAACACGCTGCTCATCCAGCCTGGAATTTCTTCGGCGGGTAGGGGGCGGGAAAAGAAATATCCCTGAAT
>NZ_SJWV01000195.1:0-7094 GCF_004352695.1 Escherichia sp. KCJ4928 | reverse complement strand
AGCGTAGATAAATGTGTGAGATCAATAACTGAAAATTATCAGTTTTGCTTTGCCTTGCTTGCTGGTCCTGGCTGGTTGTTCAACCTCTTCTCAGCCAGAAGCACCTAAACCGCCGCAGATTGGTATGGCAAATCCGGCGTCGGTCTATTGCCAGCAGAAGGGCGGGACGCTCATTCCAGTGCAGACAGCGCAAGGGGTCAGCAACAATTGCAAATTACCGGGCGGTGAAACGATTGATGAATGGGCATTGTGGCGACGGGACCATCCGGCTGGTGAAAAATAACCGCCGGATGCTGTACTAAAATCACAAGCTACGTAGCCAGTCGGCCAGCACCAGCGCATGGTTCTGCGTGGTGTTTTTTGCTGCGTAGAGCAGGGTCAGCGGCTGTTTTTTGGCGATGTCCGCCAGCCGCTTTCCTTCTTGCTCGTGTTGCGCCAGTTCTGCAAGATATTGCTCGCGAAAGGTTGCAAAATCGACGACTTCGCCGTGAAAGGCTTTGCGCAGTTCCGTTGACGGCGTGATTTCTTTATCCCACTCATCAAGGGCTAAATCGGTTTTTTTGATACCGCGCGGCCAGAGGCGGTCGACCAGTACGCGATAACCATCGCTCTGTTCAGCCGGATCATAAACGCGTTTGCACTGAATATTCATCGTGTTTGTTCTCCCTTTCACGCATGATTTGTCACGTCACTATAGCACCGGATATTAGCGAATTTCTTTGTCTCTCCCGGCGCAAAGTCCGAAAATCGCCATCAGTAGTGAAAGTATGGCAACACCCATCAGTGGTACGGACCAGTCACCGTTAGCATCGTGTATTTTACCCATCAGCGGCGGCCCACAGGCTGCCAGCAAATACCCGACGGATTGTGCCATCCCCGAGAGTGCCGCCGCCTGATGCGCAGAACTTGCCCGAAGACCAATGAACGTCAACCCCAGTATCATTGTTGCGCCGGAACCAAAACCGAAAAGCAGAGTCCAGGTGATCGCGTGCGCTGGCATAAAGCAGAGCCCAACAGCGCCCACTGCGCACATCAAGGCAACGAACGCTGCAATACCACGCTGATCTTTCACATGATGTAAGAAAAGAGGGATCAGCAAACCGGGAGCTGCTGTGGCTAGTTGCAGCAAACCATGCAGTGAACCCGCCTGTGCTTCGCTATAGCCGCGACTGATGAGGATCGCCGGAAGCCAGCCAATAATCACGTAATAGACCAGTGAGTTGATCCCAAGAAACAATGTGACCTGCCAGGCAAGCGGCGAACGCCAGATACCCCGAGTATGTAAGGCGCGCGAGGTACTCAAATTTGCATGTTGTTGGCTTCGCCACTGTGGCAGCCATAAAAAAAGAGCCAGCAGAGGAAAACACATCAGCATGAACAACGCGCCTTGCCAGCCAAAACCGTTCAAAGCCAGCGGCACGACCATAGCCGATCCCAGTGCCGCTGCAGCTCCCATTGTCAGGGAATATGCGCCGGTAAGTCTGGCGACGGAATGAGGGAAATCGCGTTTAATTAATCCTGGCAGTAAGACATTGCCTAATGCAATCCCACCGCCAATGACCGCTGTACCGCCAAATAATAAGTAAGGCGAAGGGAGAGAACGAATTGCGATACCTGCACAGATCAAAAGTAACGCGGCAAACAGGCTACGTTCCATACCAAAACGTCGCGCCACCGGGGCAGCCAAAGGTGAGATTAGCGCAAAGGCCAATAATGGCAGGGTGGTTAATAAGCCGGTTTGCGCTGTCGTCAGCGAGTAAGCGGAACGAATCGTATCCAGTAACGGCGCTGCGCCGGTAAAGGTGACGCGTAATGTTGTGGCAATCATCAGAATGCCAGCGATAAGGACAATCCTGTTTTTGCCGCTTAATGAAGTTGAACAGGTCATATGCTTCTCATTGTTACAAACGAGGCTGTACCTTACCGTTTTTATTGTTATGTTGAATCAAGCTAAAATGACAAATTATCGCTAAATTCGGACAAAATGATGCACAGGTTGAATCTCAATGGCTATGAACCCGACCGACACCATGAAGCCGCGGTCGCATTTTGTATTCACGCCGGAACGGATGAGTTAACCAGTCCTGTACATCAGCACCGCAAAGGACAGCTGATACTAGCATTACATGGTGCAATTACCTGTACGGTGGAAAATGCTTTGTGGATGGTGCCGCCGCAATATGCGGTTTGGATACCGGGCGGGGTGGAACATAGCAATCAAGTGACAGCTAACGCTGAACTCTGTTTTCTGTTTATCGAACCCAGCGCAGTGACAATGCCGACAACATGTTGCACATTGAAAATATCGCCCTTATGCCGGGAATTGATTTTAACCCTGGCAAACAGGACGACGACTCAGCGTGCTGAGCCGATGACCCGCAGATTAATTCAGGTCCTGTTTGATGAACTCCCTCAGCAGCCACAACAACAGCTGCACCTGCCCGTTTCTTCTCATCCTAAAATCCGCACGATGGTGGAGATGATGGCGAAAGGGCCCGTCGAGTGGGGGTCATTAGGGCAATGGGCTGGCTTTTTTGCGATGAGTGAACGCAATCTTGCGCGACTGATAGTAAAAGAGACGGGGTTGAGTTTTCGCCAGTGGCGTCAGCAGTTACAGCTGATTATGGCACTTCAGGGATTAGTGAAAGGCGATACTGTACAGAAAGTTGCTCATACGCTGGGGTATGATTCAACAACGGCCTTTATTACTATGTTTAAGAAAGGCCTGGGGCAAACGCCAGGCCGATATATTGCGGGATTAACTACTGTTTCCCCACAATCAGCGAAACCAGACCCGCGGCAATAAGCGGGCCGACCGGTACGCCGCGAAACAGCGCCACGCCTAAAACAGTGCCTACCAGCAGCCCGGCGACCAGTTGCGGCTGGCTGCCCATTAAGGTCACGCCGCGCCCACCCAGCCAGGAGACAATAACGCCTACTGCAATTGCCACCAGCGATTTCCAGTTCAGAAACGAGTGAATCAAGGTTGAGGGCGGTAGCGTCCCGCTGGCGATGGGGGCCATAACGCCAATCGTCAGAATGATTATCCCGATACTTAGCCCCTGTTTTTCAATCCACGGGAAAAAGGTGCCTAACGGTGTGACGCGGACAATGATCAACACCAGAATTGAAACGGCGACAGTGGTGTTATGACTGATAAAGCCCAGCGCAGCTAACCCGAGCAGGATCAGCAAAGTGACATCAAACATCGTGGTTTCCTTGCCAAAAAATAATAAGCCTGCTTACTTTACGCTTGCTGCAGGAAGGAAGTAGAAAATCTTTACGTTTTTTGCATAAAAAATCAGGCGAACTGTCATCAAACTGCCATTTGTGCACGCTAACAATAACGTGAAAACAGCTATCTCCCGGGGGCATGCTATGAACGATCAAATGTTCGTCGAGACACTGATTATCACGTCATCGTTTTTTGCCATTGCTGTTGTGCTGGTTTTGTCCGTTCTGCTTATTGAACGGACAGGCTAGTTACGCAGTGCGGCGGAAATTGAGCAGTTCTGGTTGCGCAATGCGCAAATAATCCGTGGTTTTCAAAATAACGGATTTATCCAGCATCCCTGCATTGAAGGCGATTTCATCAAATCGTTCGAAGAGTAGAGGGTCGGCAACCAGTTTGAGTTTTGGATGGAAGCTGAAAGGGGGGATCGCGCCGAAGACACAGCCTGTGAGTTCATCGACTTCCGCCGGGCTGGCCAACGAAGCGCGTAATCCGCCTATATGGCTGGCGAGTTGGCTCAGATCGGCCTGTTGATCGGCAGCGAGGATCGCCAGAACATGTTGATTTACGCCATTGCCTTTGACTTTACATACCAGTGCCTTAGCTCCCTGGCCTAAAGGGGTGCCACGAATTTCTGACACCGCTTCACATTTACCTACCGCTTCATGGGTAACGACGCGGAAGTTAGCACCTTCTTGTGATAATAAAGCGATTAACCGCTGATGCGTCACGCTTCCTTTAGCCATTTCAGTCATTTCACGCTCCTGAGATTACAAGCAAACAACCACAGAAGGTTATCATGAACGGCTGTTTTTGTTCTGCTTATTGACATATAAACGCTCATCGGAAGCTTTATACGCATCATGTAACGTATCGTTTTCTTTCATCGCGTAAATACCGGAAGAGAAGCCGATCTCTTTCTGCGGCGCGATATGTTGCAGACGTTTTTCGATACGTTCAGGCAGTTGTGCTGCAATTTGCGGCGTCGAATCGACAAGAATGATGCAGAATTCATCGCCACCGAGTCGGATGGCATAATCACTTTTACGAATCGATTGTTTAATCGCCTGAGCTAACAACGTAATCGCTAAATCCCCTTCCTGATGACCGAGGGTGTCATTTATTAGCTTTAACTTGTCCATGTCAATTGCAATAAACATCACCGAAGAACCGGATTGCACCAGTTTCTGCAACCGCTGCTCCAGTTCAGGGGTTAAAATTTTGCGATTATACAGTCCAGTCATCGCATCACTAATATTTTCTCGCGACACATTTTGGTATAAGCGGAAGTGCATCCGCACCATATTCAGCAAAATTAACGCCGTCAAAATCCAGAACAGAACGCTTTTCCACGAAGACGTGATAAAGTAAAGAATATCAATGGATAACGAGACACGAATGCCGCCCGGTAAGTCATGGACGTAACTGACATACTGGAACAGATTATCTTCGCTCTGGTTGATGATAATGTCGCGCCCCGAATCGGTATCGGTTAGCGTGACATTGAGAAAACGCCAGAGGAGAGGGCGGTCATGAGTGTAAAAGATATTCCGCAAATTGTTTTTGTTAATATCCAGCAGCACAATCCCTTTTAGCTGCCCTGCGACATATACCGGCGTCAGCAAACTCATCACGTTCTGTTTAGTACGCTGATCCTGGTAAATGCTCGACAATACGGTACGCCCGGTAAATACCTTTTCAATATCTTTGCGATCGATGCCAATACTTCCTGACTGCAGGAAGGACCAGTTATTCATCGCAAAGTATTCAACATTAACCGGCTCATAAAAATAGACATAGCGGTCATTGAGATCGAGATAATAGTGAAATTTCTCTTCGGCCATCCCAAGACCTGAACCGTAATCATCCTGGTGGCGGTTGCCTTCCACTGCCTGATCAAAAGCGGGTAATAGTGCTGCAGCTTCCACAATTGTGTCGCAGTCAGTGGATGCGGTTTGTAGTGTGCCGCGTAAGCCCGGGTATTTATGGGCAGTCAGGTTTAAGCCATGGGTATTATTGGCAGACTCAAAAGCCTCGCAGATGGCGCGCCGCTGTTCTGGCGACACTTCCGACTGCTCAGCAGCGAGAGCGCGCATCACATGCGCGGCAATACTCTGATTCTGATACTTATCATAAAGAAAGGAGGAGTCTGCTTTCTGCACGATATAGCGCAGATAGGCACTCATTGCTCTGTCGCTGGCGACAAGTTCAAAAATAAGGAAGGAAGATGTCAGCACAATGACACTTGCGGCGATAAAATGCCGGAGCATTCTATGGTGCAATTTCATGATAAATGGCACTCCTTCGGTTAGTGAAACGAGAAAACCAGATAAAGTTCGATTGCGGCCTGGCACAGGGGCGCTAATTATACTCATCTCTGCGCCGCTGGGGAGGGGAAATTTAGGGGTAATAGTAATAAATTGTATGCAAAAGCCACGCAAAAAGCATGGCTCTGAATATTTTTGCACTTAAATATGATGAATAATCACTTTGTTGCCCCCCTCGCTTTTCGCTTCGCGTAAGGCTTTATCTGCTTCCGTCATGACAAGCGAGATATTACGCGTGTCACCCGTTGAAAAAACCGTGCCAATACTGATGGTCATTTGTTCAGGAACATCATATCTGTTACTAAAGCCGGTCAGGAGTTCGACATTTTTACGCATACGTTCCGCAATGATTTTTGCCTGGGCACTATTGAGTTCGGTAAATAGCAAGCCAAACACCTCACCCTCCAGTCGCGCTAAAATATCATCAGGGCGGATGCTTTGCTGGATAATATCGACAATTGAAACCAGCACTTTATCACCCACACGATGTCCCCATTGGGCATTGATGCGTTTGAACTGATTAATATCAACCAGCATGACACAGAAGTCCTTAACAACAGGTCGCGACAATAATGACTCTACGCTGTTGAAAAAGTAGCGCCGATTATAAATATTGGTCAGCACATCATGAACTGCCAGTTTGCTGGAGAGTTGCAGTTCCTGAAAAATGTTATAAATCAGAAAAGACACAACAAACAGTTTACTGGAAACTTCAATCCCGCGACTGATATACCAGATGGTGTAATTATACTCATCCAGAGTCAGTAGAAGTAAGTTGCAGCATAGCGATGCCAGACATAATAATGCTATTAACGGCCATAGTTCGCTGGCTAATCGTGTACGCATGATAATAAAGAACAGTAAAAATGCCCACAGACAAACCAATATTTTTGTATAGTTGATTCCCCAGGTCGCAGTATGGTTGTCCGGACAGTAGTCGACGACATACAAAGAATAGTCAGCGTTATAACTGCTCAGATTGTGTGCCAGAAGGGGAAAAACTAAAAAAGGAATCAGCGCCAGCAACAGGATTCCCGTTTTTTTCTTATTGTTGTCAAGGATGTTGTCTTTTCCATAACAAAAGAGTGCCAGCGAGGTTAAACAAATAAAACTGAGTTGGCGGAAAATATAGAAAATAGAAACATCATTCGACTTTGTCTGGATCAGTGTACTGCCGTTAATTGGTTTATGGATAATTACAATGGTTTCAACTAAATAGATAAGGCCACTTAAAAATGCAAGGCTTAAAATGAGTGTTGGTAAAATTTGTTTGTTAGTGAAATATTTCATTAACATGAAAAGAAAAATGACGGCGTTAAGGAAAAACAAAGCCACAACAACCATCAGGTAATTCATCTGTGGGATGAGTTTTACATTTGTGTTTTCGTTATATAATGTGGTGATGCAAAATAAAATTAACGTCAGCAATAAACTGAAAATAAAAAAGCTTTGAGCTTTTAATTTTTGTGTACCCATAGAAACCATAAAAAGGAGAGCAATGTGAGTGCTGGATTTTATTGATGGCAGAGATATAT
>NZ_SJWV01000194.1:0-7098 GCF_004352695.1 Escherichia sp. KCJ4928 | reverse complement strand
ATATTTTTTTGCCTGTCTGGATCACATAATCCAGATATTTTCCCTGTATGTTAATTGCAGTCATGCTTCACACCGTCGTTAAAAAGGAAGACAGATGAAAATCAGTCGGGAAACACTCCACCAGCTAATTGAGAATAAACTCTGCCAGGCTGGGTTAAAACGTGAGCACGCTGCAACCGTGGCTGAAGTATTGGTTTACGCCGATGCCAGAGGGATCCACTCTCATGGCGCGGTGCGCGTGGAATACTACGCGGAACGCATTTCAAAAGGCGGCACCAACCGCGAACCGGAGTTTCGTCTTGAGGAAACCGGGCCGTGCTCGGCAATTTTACATGCCGACAATGCCGCCGGACAGGTCGCGGCGAAAATGGGTATGGAACATGCCATCAAAACCGCCCAGCAAAATGGCGTTGCGGTGGTCGGTATCAGCCGGATGGGTCACAGCGGCGCAATCTCTTATTTTGTGCAGCAGGCAGCCCGCGCCGGATTCATTGGCATTTCGATGTGCCAGTCCGATCCAATGGTGGTGCCGTTTGGCGGCGCGGAAATTTACTACGGTACTAACCCCCTGGCCTTTGCCGCGCCGGGAGAAGGCGACGAGATCCTTACCTTTGATATGGCGACTACCGTACAGGCATGGGGAAAAGTGCTCGACGCCCGCTCGCGTAATATGTCTATCCCGGATACCTGGGCGGTCGATAAAAACGGTGCACCAACAACCGATCCGTTCGCGGTACATGCTCTGCTCCCCGCCGCCGGGCCAAAAGGGTATGGCCTGATGATGATGATTGACGTCCTCTCAGGCGTCTTACTCGGCTTACCGTTCGGGCGACAGGTTAGTTCGATGTATGACGATTTACACGCAGGGCGTAATTTGGGGCAATTACATATAGTTATTAATCCGAACTTTTTCTCCTCCAGCGAATTATTCCGTCAACATCTTAGCCAGACCATGCGCGAATTAAATGCCATTACCCCCGCGCCCGGTTTTAACCAAGTTTATTATCCCGGACAGGATCAGGATATTAAACAACGCAAAGCCGCCGTCGAAGGCATCGAAATTGTTGATGATATTTACCAGTATTTAATTTCCGACGCGCTTTATAACACGTCATACGAAACGAAAAATCCCTTTGCGCAATAATTATTGAGACAGGACTTTCTTATGATTACACATTTTCGTCAAGCCATAGAAGAAACGCTGCCCTGGCTTTCCTCTTTTGGCGCTGACCCAACGGGTGGGATGACCCGTTTACTTTATTCGCCGGAATGGCTGGAAACCCAGCAGCAATTTAAAAAAAGAATGGCCGCAAGTGGGCTGGAAACACGTTTCGATGAAGTAGGGAATTTATACGGTCGCCTGAATGGTACCGAATATCCACAGGAAGTGATTCTGAGCGGTTCGCATATCGATACCGTGGTTAACGGCGGTAACCTCGACGGGCAATTCGGCGCGCTGGCGGCGTGGCTGGCAATTGACTGGCTGAAAACGCAATACGGCGCGCCGCTACGTACGGTCGAAGTGGTGGCGATGGCAGAAGAAGGCAGCCGCTTCCCGTATGTCTTCTGGAGCAGTAAAAATATCTTTGGGCTGGCGAATCCTGACGACGTGCGGAATATCTGTGATGCCAAAGGAAATAGTTTTGTCGATGCGATGAAGGCTTGCGGATTTACTCTTCCGAACGCCCCACTAACTCCGCGTCAGGATATTAAAGCCTTTGTTGAACTGCATATTGAACAGGGCTGTGTGCTGGAAAGTAATGGGCAATCAATTGGCGTGGTGAATGCAATTGTCGGGCAGCGTCGTTATACGGTAACGCTGAACGGCGAATCAAACCATGCAGGCACCACGCCGATGGGTTATCGTCGTGATACAGTTTACGCTTTCAGTCGCATTTGCCATCAGTCGGTCGAAAAAGCGAAAAGGATGGGCGATCCGCTGGTTCTGACCTTTGGCAAAGTAGAGCCGCGCCCGAATACGGTAAATGTGGTGCCGGGTAAAACCACGTTCACCATTGATTGTCGTCATACCGACGCTGCCGTGCTGCGCGATTTCACCCAACAGTTAGAAAACGACATGCGGGCGATTTGCGATGAAATGGACATTGGTATTGATATCGATTTATGGATGGACGAAGAACCCGTGCCGATGAATAAGGAGCTGGTCGCCACCCTGACAGAATTGTGTGAAAGAGAAAAACTGAATTACCGGGTGATGCACAGTGGTGCCGGGCACGACGCGCAAATTTTCGCGCCTCGCGTACCAACCTGCATGATTTTCATTCCCAGCATCAACGGGATCAGCCATAACCCGGCGGAACGCACCAATATTACCGACCTTGCCGAAGGGGTCAAAACGTTGGCACTCATGCTTTATCAACTTGCCTGGCAGAAATAAGGAGTCATAAATGGGATATTTAAATAACGTCACCGGTTACCGCGATGATTTACTGGCTAACCGTGCGATTGTTAAACACGGTAATTTCGCACTGTTAACCCCGGATGGTCTGGTAAAAAATATTATTCCGGGCTTTGAAAATTGTGACGCGACAATCCTCTCCACGCCAAAGCTGGGTGCCTCTTTTGTTGATTATCTGGTCACACTGCATCAAAACGGTGGCAACCAACAGGGCTTCGGTGGCGAAGGCATTGAAACGTTCCTGTATGTGATCTCTGGAAATATCACTGCCAAAGCCGAAGGCAAAACATTTGCCTTAAGCGAAGGTGGCTATCTTTATTGCCCACCAGGCTCCTTAATGACGTTTGTTAACGCCCAGGCCGAAGACAGCCAAATCTTTTTATATAAGCGTCGCTATGTTCCGGTAGAAGGCCATGCACCGTGGCTGGTTTCTGGCAATGCCAGCGAACTGGAACGCATTCACTATGAAGGTATGGATGATGTGATCCTGCTGGATTTTCTGCCCAAAGAGTTAGGTTTTGATATGAACATGCATATCCTCTCTTTTGCACCAGGTGCCAGCCACGGTTATATCGAAACACATGTTCAGGAACACGGTGCCTATATTCTTTCCGGTCAGGGGGTTTATAACCTCGACAATAACTGGATCCCGGTGAAAAAAGGCGATTACATCTTTATGGGCGCTTATTCTTTACAGGCTGGTTATGGTGTAGGGCGTGGTGAAGCGTTCAGCTATATTTACTCGAAAGATTGCAACCGCGACGTAGAGATTTAAGTCATACCACTCGCCTGATTATTTTTAGCTATGTTGGATTTTGCCACGGTTTATACCGTGGCTTTTTTTGTAGTAAATTCAGGTAAAAAAAGATGCGATATAAATCGCATCCGCTTTAAAGGTAAGGGTCAGTTTTTAATTCCCTGACCTATTTTAATGGCGCAGGCAATATTTCGTGCGCTGTTGAAGAGATTGGTTTCACCGCTGGCGAGTACTTCGGCTAAAGGTGCCAGACGTGGCAAAATGCTGAATACCGCATCAATGCCGTACTGGTGCACCACTTCCACGCCATCACCCAATACGCCAGCAATCCCAATCACCGGTACATTAAACTGCTTCGCCACCGACGCCACACCCAGCGGCGCTTTACCGCCTGCCGTTTGCGAGTCGATGCGCCCTTCCCCGGTGATCACCAGTGCTGCGCCCTGCACTGCCTGCGCAAGATTGACCGCATTCAACACAATCTCAATACCTGGTTTAATATCCGCATTGAGAAATACCGCCGCCGCAATACCCATACCGCCCGCAGCGCCGCCGCCCGCCATCTGGCAGACGTTGATTTCAGTTTGCTGTTGTAAAACACGGGCGTAATTTTGCAGCCCCTGTTCCAGCTCTTCGACCATTTCCGGCGTTGCCCCTTTTTGCGGGCCAAACACCGCCGCCGCGCCGCGTGCCCCTACCAGCGGGTTATCAACGTCACATGCTACTTCAATATGGCAATTCGCCAGACGCGGATCGCATTCATCCATCTCAATGCTTGCCACGCGCGCTAAATTACCGCCGTTAGCCACCAGCACCTGACCGTCGGCATCAAGGAAACGCACACCGAGCGCCTGCGCCATGCCCATACCACCGTCGACCGTCGCACTGCCGCCAATGCCGAGAATAATATGGCGAATGCCGTTATCCAGCGCATGACGAATTAACTCCCCCGTACCAAAACTGGAGGCCAGCAACGGATTACGCTTTTCAGGCGCGACCAGCATCAGGCCACTTGCTGCCGCCATCTCAATCACCGCCGTTTTCCCGTCGCCGGTAAGGCCATAAAAAGCATTCACTTTTTCGCCCATCGGCCCGCAGACTTCAAGCGTCACGATGTTGCCGCCCGTCGCGGCGACCATCGCATCCACCGTTCCTTCGCCGCCATCCGCTATCGGCAAACAGATATAGTTCGCATCGGGAAAGAGGGTCGAAAACCCGGCTTTAATTGCCTGACAACATTTTTCTGCACTTAAGCTCTCTTTAAAAGAGTCTGGCGCAATGACAATCTTCATTATCAATCCTTTTTCAACAAATTATTCGATACGTTCCCACGGAATAAGGTTATCCATAAGAACAGCCAGTAAAATCCCGACCAATAAGCCGTTACTGAGCAGAGGACGAAGCGTTAATGGAAGGTCTTGCAGATACACAGGCGGTAATGCCATTAAAAATATGCCGACAAATAACGGCAATGCGAGTCGATAAATATTGCGAGCGGTAAACGTTATTTGCTGGCTAAACACCAGCGCGGAAAAGAGTAAAGGCAGATAAGAAACCAGCATGACCGCGCTACTCACGGGTAAAGGGATACTGCAAAACAGTCGCGTGAGTGCCGGAACCAGCGCCACCAGCAGGCAAATAACGCTGCCATAAATAAACGAACGCCGCGTGTAATCGCCAGTCTGGGTTAATAAACCAATGGATGAAACAAACGGTGAAAATGGAATTACTGCCAGCGGTACGGTTATCAGTGTCATAAATCCGGTCGCCACAAAGCTACGACGATAACGCGTATTCCCCGCGCCCTGCTGCGGATAAAAAACATCCGTGCCCCGAATCGCACCGTAGGTATTGCTGATATTTACCAGACCTGTAATCACCGCCGTCAGAATAATCCCCGGCGACAAAGCACCTCCACTGCCGAGCGGGAACCACTGCCAGTGCAACTCACCGGAGAGCGAGTGCGAAGAAGGAAAGCAAAAGTACCACAACAACCAGCCGGTTATGGTGCCGACCAGCAGGCCATAACGGGCAAAACGTTGCGGCAGGAAGATAATCATCCCCAGTACCAGGCACATCACCGCCACCGAGAGCGCGAACGGCGGTAACTGAATTTTAAAATTTGGGTCGGCTATGCCAAACGGCAGCCCGAGCATACCTTTGAAAAAGATAGTGGTCAGCTGCGCGCCCAGCATCAACATAAACAAGACCATCACCGACGGCGTAAATAACCGTGCCAGGCGATGGCCTAATCCGCTAAAACCAATCAACATCGTCAGCACGCCGGAGAGCGCAATCCCCACCGCCAGGCTGGTAGCGATATCGTTGATCGGTGTCCCGCGCGATGCTTCGCCAAGGGTGATAGTAAGGATGGTTCCCCACCACAGGCCACCCGGCCCTTCCATAATAGCGCGACGATGACCGCAGAACGCCTGAGCGAAGCAGGCCAGTGCGGTAGCAAGAAAAGCATATTGCGTGAGCGTAAGCAGGCTACTTTGCGGCAACTGAAAAGCAGAAAGTAGCGTAGGAGGAACCACAACCGTGTTGCAAAAAATAAAGAAAAACCACTGAAATCCTGATAACAGGCTTTCGCGGCTGACTGCAAAATTGAACATAAACACACCTTAACCGGAGAATGCCCGCCGCAAGGACGGGCATTGCAGGGGCCAGATTACTGCTGATGTTTAAGGATAAATTGACCTTTCGGCGCAACAGGGAAGCCCTGTTCAATGTCGTAAATCACATCACCACGTAAGATGGTTTTCGTGATACGCGCGCCAATGGTACGGCCAACATACGGGCTGACTTTGTGGCGATATTCCAGATCGTCATTGGTAAGAACATAGCTGCTATTCGGCTGAATGAAGACGAAGTCGGCATCTTTTCCTGGGGCGATACGGCCTTTTTGCTGCAGACCGAAAATATCTGCTGCGTTAGTCGCCATTAATTTGCCGAACATTGGCAGAGACATTCCGCGTTTCTGTACCGCTTCATCGAACATCACGTCCATACAGTTTTGCAGACCGGCAATACCGCCCCATGCTTCCATGATGTTGCCGGCTTTCATTTCCGGAGGGCATGGTGAGTGGTCGGAAACCAGGCAGTCGATTTCACCGTTAAACAGTTTTTCCCACATGCCTTTCTGGTTTTCCAGATCGCGGATCGGCGGTGAACACTTCGCCAGAGTACCGATTTCTTCGAACTGATCGGTATCCAGTACAAAGTAATGCGGGCAGGATTCACAAGTAACATCCTGACCTTCCTGACGTGCACGAGTCACTTCTTCAACACCTTCTGGGCTGCTGATATGGCAAATGTGCAGACGGCAACCGGCAACTTTCGCCAGGTACAGTACGCGGCGAATCGCTTCCACTTCGGTAAATACCGGACGCGAAGCCACATAGTCATGGGCAGTTACGCGACCTTCACTTTTCGCTTCTTCGCCCAGTGCATCACAGATCAGCGCGTTTTCGCAGTGCACCAGCACCGGCTGCCCCAGTTCGCCCAGCTTCTGCGCACCTTTGAAGAACTGCCAGTCGTTTACATCACGGAAGTCGTTGTCGATACCGCGATCGCCACAGGTCGCAACGAAGCATTTGAAGCCGACAACGCCCACTTCATCCAACTCATGCAGACGATCAATGTTGTAAGACACCAGGCCACCGAGTTGTGCCGCATCGATAGTCAGCTTGCCTTTAGCGGCATCGAACTTCAGTTCAATTGAAGCACGGTCAACCGTTGCAGGCAGCTGGTTGAGCGGCATTTCGATCATGGTGGTGATACCACCTTTTGCCGCTGCGCGAGTACCGGTTTCATAACCTTCCCAGTGGCTACGACCCGGTTCAGAAATATGGGTGTGCGCATCAACCATGCCCGGCGAAACCACCAGACCAGACGCATCCATAACTTCTTTTGCATCGCC
>NZ_SJWV01000193.1:0-7107 GCF_004352695.1 Escherichia sp. KCJ4928 | reverse complement strand
CAGTTATATGTAACAGATTATTACAAAGGACTTGTCTGAAAGTGCAAGATAGTGAACATTACCTGCCGTTTCCCCTCCCACTATAACAATTGCGCGTATGTTTTTTAGACATAACGCGAGAAAGCACCCCCGTTAATATGGGATGTAAAAAAAGAGGTAAAAGTGTCCACTGCAAACCAAAAACCAACTGAAAGCGTCAGTTTGAACGCTTTCAAACAACCGAAGGCGTTCTATCTCATCTTCTCGATTGAGTTATGGGAACGTTTTGGTTATTACGGCCTACAAGGAATTATGGCTGTTTACCTGGTTAAACAACTGGGTATGTCTGAAGCGGATTCAATCACCCTTTTCTCTTCCTTTAGTGCCCTGGTTTATGGTCTGGTCGCTATCGGCGGCTGGTTAGGTGACAAGGTACTGGGTACTAAACGCGTAATTATGCTCGGCGCTATTGTGCTGGCGATTGGTTATGCTCTGGTTGCCTGGTCTGGTCACGACGCCGGTATCGTTTATATGGGTATGGCGGCTATTGCGGTCGGTAACGGCCTGTTTAAAGCTAACCCGTCTTCTCTGCTTTCTACATGCTATGAGAAAAACGACCCGCGTCTGGACGGTGCATTCACCATGTACTACATGTCCGTCAACATCGGCTCTTTCTTCTCTATGATTGCTACGCCGTGGCTGGCCGCGAAATACGGCTGGAGTGTTGCGTTTGCGTTGAGCGTTGTAGGCCTGCTGATCACTATCGTTAACTTCGCCTTCTGCCAACGCTGGGTTAAACAGTACGGTTCAAAACCAGACTTCGAGCCTATCAACTACCGTAACCTGCTGCTGACCATTATTGGTGTTGTGGCACTGATCGCTATCGCCACCTGGCTGCTGCACAATCAGGAAGTTGCGCGTATGGCGCTGGGCGTTGTTGCCTTCGGTATCGTGGTTATCTTCGGTAAAGAAGCCTTCGCGATGAAAGGTGCTGCGCGTCGTAAAATGATCGTTGCCTTCATCCTGATGCTCGAAGCCATTATCTTCTTCGTGCTGTACAGCCAGATGCCAACGTCACTGAACTTCTTTGCGATTCGTAACGTTGAGCACTCCATTCTGGGTCTGGCCGTAGAACCTGAGCAGTATCAGGCACTGAACCCGTTCTGGATCATCATCGGTAGTCCGATTCTGGCCGCTATCTATAACAAGATGGGCGATACCCTGCCGATGCCAACCAAGTTTGCAATAGGCATGGTGATGTGTTCTGGTGCGTTCCTGATTCTGCCGCTGGGTGCGAAATTCGCGTCTGACGCTGGTATCGTGTCTGTAAGCTGGCTGGTCGCAAGCTATGGCCTGCAGAGCATCGGGGAACTGATGATCTCTGGTCTGGGTCTGGCAATGGTTGCACAACTCGTTCCGCAGCGTCTGATGGGCTTCATTATGGGTAGCTGGTTCCTGACCACTGCCGGTGCAAACCTGATTGGTGGTTATGTTGCGGGTATGATGGCTGTGCCGGATAACGTTACCGACCCGCTGATGTCACTGGAAGTTTATGGTCGCGTATTCTTGCAGATTGGTGTCGCTACTGCCATTATTGCAGTACTGATGCTGCTGACCGCGCCTAAACTGCACCGTATGACGCAGGATGACGCTGCAGACAAAGCGGCGAAAGCTGCTGTAGCGTAAAATTCAGGGAAACTCTTTTACAAGCCGCTAACTTTTCGTTAGCGGCTTTTTTTTTGTTCAGCAACGCACTACCATACTTTAAACCACAGACAAAAGGAGTTACCGATGAAATTGTTCTACAAACCGGGTGCCTGCTCTCTCGCTTCCCATATCACCCTGCGTGAGAGCGGAAAGGATTTTACCCTCGTCAGTGTGGATTTAATGAAAAAACGTCTCGAAAACGGTGACGATTACTTTGCCGTTAACCCTAAGGGGCAGGTGCCTGCATTGCTGCTGGATGACGGTACTTTGCTGACGGAAGGCGTAGCGATTATGCAGTATCTTGCCGACAGCGTCCCCGACCGCCAGTTGCTGGCACCGGTAAACAGTATTTCCCGCTATAAAACCATCGAATGGCTGAATTACATCGCCACCGAGCTGCATAAAGGTTTCACACCTCTGTTTCGCCCTGATACACCGGAAGAGTACAAACCGACAGTTCGCGCGCAGCTGGAGAAGAAGCTGCAATATGTGAACGAGGCACTGAAGGATGAGCACTGGATCTGCGGGCAAAGATTTACAATTGCTGATGCCTATCTGTTTACGGTTCTGCGCTGGGCATACGCGGTGAAACTGAATCTGGAAGGGTTAGAGCACATTGCAGCATTTATGCAACGTATGGCTGAACGTCCGGAAGTACAAGACGCGCTGTCAGCGGAAGGCTTAAAGTAATATCCATCGGCCCACAGGTCGTTGTGGGCCGAAATGAGATATTTCAGAGCTTTGTTGCGCTGAAGTAATGTTCTGGTTTGGCAATACGATCCTGAGCAGCCACCACTTGCAGCTCATATTCCTGCATTGCTTTGGTGGTCACCATGATTTCGTAGACTGCAGCGGTCACATGTTCCAGCGCCTCCTGCAGCGTTGCCCCCTGAAGCAGTTTCACCAGCAGTAAACCGCTCGTCACATCACCAACACCTACCGGCTGGCGCATACCAAAATCCACCAGCGGACGGCTGATATGCCAGGCTTCATCGGCGGTGACCAGCAGCATTTCAAAACGGTCACGGCTGTAGCCAGCTCGCGCCAGGTGTTTAACCAACACAATTTGTGGCCCTTGCGCAATGAGTTCGCGCGCTGCCAGAACCGCTTCTTCGACGTTATTTACCGCATGCTCACAGAGTATTTCCAGCTCAACCAGATTCGGCGCAATGATATCGCTGGCAGGCAAACCGTGCCGCACATGAAACTCTGCGACACCCGGTGCAACGATACAGCCTTTTTCCGGATGACCCATTACCGGATCGCAAAAATATTTCGCCTGCGGATTCGCGGCTTTCACCTGACGGACGATACCGAGGATATGTTCACCCTGCTCCGCCGATCCCAGATAGCCACTTAACACGGCATCACAGGTGTGTAATTTATCAATGGCGGCAATGCCTTGCACAATTTCGGTTAAATGGCTGGGCGGCATCACGCAGCCAGTCCATTTGCCGTATTGGGTGTGATTAGAAAATTGAACGGTGTTCAGCGGCCAGACGTTCGCGCCCAGGCGGCGCATAGGAAACTCTGCCGCACTGTTACCCGCATGACCATAAACAACGTGAGACTGGATAGCGAGAATATTTTTCATCATGTTCCCTGTATAAAAACCAGGGGGAGTGATTTCTCACTCCCCCTTTCCACTTAATGCATTATTTCCAGCAAATCAGACAGTAATTCTTTTTGCCGCGACGCAGTAAGGTAAAACGACCAAACAGACGATCTTCTTCTTTAAAGAAGTATTCAGGATCGGACTGTTTTTCACCGTTAATGGTGATGGCATTGGAGGCGATAGTTTTACGCGCCTGACCACGGGAAGGTTGCAGTTCAGAATCGACCAGCGCCTGCATCAGGTCTGCGCCCTTTTCCATCTCAACCATCGGTACGCCGTCCTGCGCCAGCTGTTCGAAGTCCGCTTCACTCAGCGCACTCAAAGAACCGCTGAACAGGCATTCGGTAATACGTTTTGCCGCCTGTAAACCTTCTTCACCGTGAACCAGACGAGTCACCTGCTCCGCCAGTACATACTGGGCGCGCGGTGCTTTACCGCTGTTTTTATCTTCTTCTTCCAGGGCGTTGATCTCTTCAATGCTCATAAAGGTGAAGAACTTCAGGAAGCGGTAAACGTCGGCATCCGCAGTGTTGATCCAGAACTGGTAGAATTTGTACGGGCTGGTTTTCTTCGGATCCAACCAGACTGCGCCGCCTTCAGTTTTACCAAATTTGGTGCCATCTGCTTTAGTGATCAGCGGAACGGTCAGGCCAAACACCTGATTCTGATGCAGACGACGGGTCAGGTCGATACCAGAAGTGATGTTACCCCACTGGTCAGAACCACCAATTTGCAGCACCACACCGTACTGTTTGTTCAGACAGGCGAAGTCATAACCCTGCAACAGGTTGTAGGAAAACTCAGTGAACGAAATCCCCTGATCTTCACGGTTGAGACGCTGCTTAACCGCTTCTTTGTTGATCATCTGGTTAACGGAGAAGTGTTTGCCAATATCGCGCAGGAAGGTCAGCACATTCATATTGCCGAACCAGTCATAGTTGTTCGCCGCGATAGCAGAGTTTTCTCCACAGTCGAAATCGAGGAACGGGGCAACCTGCTTACGGATTTTGTCCACCCACTCCTGAACAGTTTCTTCGGTGTTCAGCTTACGCTCGGCAGCTTTGAAGCTCGGGTCGCCAATCAGACCCGTCGCGCCGCCTACCAGCGCAACCGGCTTGTGGCCCGCCTGCTGGAAGCGTTTCAGGCATAACAATGGAACAAGATGCCCCAAATGCAAGCTGTCAGCGGTAGGATCGAAGCCGCAATAGAGCGCGATCGGGCCTTGCGCCAGTCGCTCTGCTAACGCTTCCTCGTCCGTCACCTGGGCTACCAGCCCCCGCTCTTGCAATTGTTTAATCAAGTTACTGCTTGCCATCAAAATCTCCATGTATATAACGACTGCACCTTTGCCGGTACACGACTTTTCGCCAGATGCGAAAGAGACATAGAATAAAGTGCCAGAATCAGGAGTACCAGCGATTAAAGCAAGATTTTTGCATCTTTTCAGGGTGCAAGACGATCAATCTTCCACGCATCATTTTCTCGCTGGTACAAAAAGCGGTCATGCAGGCGATGCTCACCGCCCTGCCAGAACTCAATCTGTTCAAGGCTGACGCGAAAACCGCCCCAAAAGCTCGGCAATGGCACTTCGCCCTGTTGAAACTTCTGCTTCAGCTCCAGGAATTTACTTTCAAGGATACCGCGGGCAGAAATGCGACTGGACTGCTTCGAAACCCATGCACCAATCTGGCTATCACGCGGGCGGCTATGAAAATATTTCATCACTTCGAGAGTCGAAAGTCGTTCTGCTTTACCGATCACCATCACCTGGCGTTCAAGGGTATGCCACGGGAACAGCAGGCTAACGCGCGGATTATTTTCAATTTGATGTGCTTTACGGCTACCGAGGTTGGTGTAAAACACCATGCCTTTTTCGTCGTAATGTTTGAGTAAAACGATGCGTTGATAAGGCTGAGCATGTTCATCCACGGTAGCGACCACCATCGCGGTAGGGTCTGCCAGTTTGGCTTCACACGCCTGAGAGAGCCAACGTTCAAAAAGGGTTAATGGATCGGCGGGAAGATCGCGACGGCGTAACCCGCCTTTGGTGTATTCACGGCGCAGATGCGCGATTTGCTGCAATTCGTCGTTATCAGACATGGTTTTCTTTACGGATTGTCAGTGGGTGACGCTATTGTGCGCCGCCCCTGGAAAAATCTCAACGCTGTGGATTTTGTAACTGACAGTTATTCAATACGATGCGGTCGCGTTTATAGACAGTCGCTTCATCGCCTTTCGACCAGAAAACATAGATTCCGTCAGTGTAACGTGCACCAGACGCTGAAATGCCCTGTTTGAGATGCAGTAGTTGATTATCGTAAACAAAACTGACTTCCTGGCGCGGATTATTCAGTTTGACCGTCAACGGTTTTTCATCACACTGGTATTCCAGCGTAGCGGTTTGCATGTGCTCAACCAGTTGATTGAACGCGCTACAGCCGGTGAGAAGCACCGGCAAACAGATCAGTAACAGTTTTTTCATAGACATTTCCCGAAGACTTTCCTGGTCTGGAGGGCAATACGCCCTCCCTAACGTTCCAAGTGTAACGGCAGACGCGGTAAGAAAAATTCAGTTAACTCTGATATCACGGGTTAGCAGGGAAAATAGCCCCCAGTACCGTCTCCTGGCTTGCGCCAGTGACGGAAGGCAGATTTCCTGGTAATCCCGCCAGCGTCCGCCAGGCAAGCCAGGCGAAAGCCAATGCTTCCATGTCATCGCCACTAATGCCAACGGCATCGGTGGTGGTGACTTCTGTGCCTGGCAGTAATGCCGCCAGACGCGCCATGAGTAGCGGATTACGACTACCTCCACCACATACCATCAATCGTTCGCAGCCACCGCTCAACAAAACTTGTTCAGAAATGGTCACGGCGGTGAGTTCTGCCAGTGTGGCCTGAACATCACGGGGATCAACACCCGGAAAATAGCGTAAATGGCGCTCCAGCCAGCCGTAGTTAAAGTATTCGCGTCCGGTGCTTTTCGGTGCAGGTTGCGAGAAATATGGGTCGCTGAGCATATTTTGCAGCAGTGGGAGAATAACTTTACCCGCCCGTGCCCACTCGGCATCTTTATCGTAAGGTTTACCGGCCTGACGCCAGATCCAGGCATCCATCAGCATGTTACCAGGACCGGTATCGTAGCCGCCAACCGGCTGCCCAGGAATGAGCAGTGACAGATTGGCGATGCCGCCAATATTGAGCACCATTCGTCGCTCGGTTGAGTGAGCCAGCAAGGCATGATGGAACGCAGGTACCAGCGGTGCGCCTTGTCCTCCCAAGGCAATATCGCGACGGCGAAAATCACCGACAACCGTAATTCCGGTGCGTGCCACAATTTGATTGTTATCGCCAATCTGTAAAGTGTGTGGTGCCACGCCCGTCGGTTCATGCCAGACGGTTTGACCGTGACAGCCGATCGCAACTATATCTCTCGCCTGCAGGTTTTGTTCCTTAAGCAAGGCATTGACCGCATCAGCAAAAAGTCGCCCGAGTTGAGTATCAAGCTGTCCAAACTGCGAAAGTGTAAGCTGCTGGCCCTGGCAAATATCCAGTACAGCCTGTTTCAGAGACACCGGGATCGGCCAGCTCAAGCTTGCCAGCTGTGCGACCCGGTGTTCATCTATTGTCGCCAACACAACATCAACACCATCAAGGCTGGTGCCTGACATAACGCCAATAAAGCGGCCCGATTTCATAGTTCATCCTTTTTCAATCTGACGTTTGCGCACCACTCAAACATAAACTTTTCGTGAATACCATGCGGAATGACCGATTTTTACCGTTGGTAGTAAAACATTATCTTCAAA
>NZ_SJWV01000192.1:0-7143 GCF_004352695.1 Escherichia sp. KCJ4928 | reverse complement strand
GAGATGGAAACCAGGAATATCAAAATGGTTAATAGGTTCAATCAGTAATAAAATATCTTCTTTCATCAGCATATTCGCGGCATAACGCAGGTTTTCTACAAGCGTTGCGTGAATCTGTTCACTGCTGAAACCAGCCGGCGTTTTACCGACCAGACAGTTAATTTTTTTATTACCCAGCGCACGGGCATAACGAATCGCTGCTGCTACGCCATCCCGAAACTCTTCTTCACGGCCAGGAATACAGGCAATACCGCGCTCCCCCGCCGCCCAGTCACCCGCCGGTAAATTGTGCAGCGTATGTTCGAGTTTATTACTCGCCAGCACCTGTTTTAATTCTTCAATGTCGTAGTCATAAGGAAACATAAATTCAACGCCGCGAAAACCACACTGCGCAGCTTTCTCAAAACGGGCGAGAAAATCATATTCTCCAAATAACATCGATAAATTAGCAGAGAAACGTAACATTATTTATCTCCCTTATTCATAGTGCATGAAGCAGGTTTCAGTCGGTGCGTCCGCTGCGTTATCGGCGATATCTTCAAATTCCATGACGTTATCCAGTTCGCTGCCCATCGAAATATTGGTCACACGCTCGAGAATAACTTCCACGACTACCGGTACCCGATATTGCGCCATTAAGGCTTTCGCCTGTTCAAAGGCTGGCGCAATATCTTCCGGTTTGAAGACGCGAATCGCTTTACAACCTAAACCTTCCGCTACTTTTACGTGGTCAACACCGTAGCCATTCACTTCACTGGAGTTGATATTCTCGAAAGCGAGTTGCACGCAGTAGTCCATATCAAACGCGCGCTGCGACTGGCGAATCAGCCCCAGATAAGCGTTATTGACCAGTACATGGATGTACGGAATGTTGAACTGTGCGCCAACAGCTAACTCTTCAATCAGGAACTGGAAGTCAAAGTCGCCAGAAATCGCCACCACATTGCGTTTCGGATCAGCGGCACAAACCCCTAGCGCAGCCGGAATCGTCCAGCCTAACGGACCAGCCTGACCACAGTTGATCCAGTGGCGGTCTTTAAAGACATGCAGCATTTGTGCCGCAGCGATTTGTGACAGACCAATGGTGGTGACATAGCAAACATCGCGACCAAAGGCTTTGTTCATCTCTTCATACACGCGCTGCGGTTTCACCGGCACGTTGTCGAAATGGGTTTTGCGCAGCAAAGTGCGTTTGCGCTGCTGGCAGTCGGCGACCCATTCTTTACGACACGGCAGACGACCCGCTTTTTGCATCTCCTGCGCCACTTCAACCAGCAGTGTCAGCGCCGCTTTAGCATCAGAGACAATGCCGAGATCCGGACACAGCACGCGACCAATTTGCGTCGGCTCAATATCGATATGAACGATTTTGCGCCCTTCGGTGTATTTCTCTACCGAACCGGTATGACGGTTAGCAAAACGGTTACCGATACCAAACACCATGTCGGACGCCAGCAACGTTGCGTTACCGTAACGATGCGCGGTTTGCAGACCCACCATCCCGGCCATCAGTTCATGATCGTCCGGGATACAGCCCCAGCCCATCAGCGTTGGGATCACCGGAACGCTGGTCAGTTCAGCAAACTGTTGTAACAGTGCAGCTGCGTCAGCATTAATTACCCCGCCCCCGGCAACAATCACCGGACGTTCGGCCTGGATTAACATTTCTACAGCTTTTTCGATCTGCATACGGCTGGCAGCAGGTTTGTAGACCGGCAGCGGTTCGTACATGTCAGGATCAAACTCGATTTCCGCAACCTGAACGTCGAACGGTAAATCCACCAGTACCGGACCCGGACGACCAGAACGCATCAGGTGAAATGCCTGTTGCAGCACGCGAGGCACCAGCGCCGCTTCACGAACTGTAACCGCCATTTTGCTGACCGGTTTAGCAATTGCTTCAATATCTACGGCCTGAAAATCTTCTTTATGCAGACGGGCGCGCGGTGCCTGGCCGGTAATGCACAGAATAGGAATGGAATCAGCAGAAGCGGAATAGAGCGCGGTGATCATGTCCGTGCCCGCAGGACCGGAAGTCCCCAGACATACGCCGATATTTCCTGCCGTTGCGCGGGTATAACCTTCCGCCATGTGCGAAGCACCTTCCACATGACGCGCCAGAATGTGACGAATACCGCCGTGCTTACGCATCGCTGAGTAGAACGGATTGATTGCAGCTCCCGGAACACCGAAGGCGGTGGTGATACCTTCTTTCTCCAGCACATACATTGCCGCGTCAACGGCTCTCATTTTTGCCATTTTATTCCTACCTCTATTTATTGGAAAATTTTTCCAACTTTCAAATTTTGTCAAAAAAACCCGCTCCGCAGAGCGGGATGCGACAGACATTATGGATGTGCTTTCAGTCCCAACGCCGTGCTGATATCGCGGGCGGTGTCTCTGACCAGCTCACCCTGACTGACAAAACGATCTTCTGTCAGTCTTGATGAAGGCCCGGAGATGGAGATAGCGGCAACAACGCTACCGACATCATCGTAAATTGCTGAAGCTATGCAATTCAGACCTACAACATGCTCTTCTTTATCTACGGTATAGCCCAGTTCACGCGCTTGTTCCAGGTCCTTCAGCAAGGTGGGCATATCCACAAGCGTAGTTGGCGTAAACTGCTGCAAACCGGTTTGCAGAATGATGCTCATCAACTCCTCTTCCGCCAGCGGATAAAGCAGCGCTTTGCCCGCACCGGAAGCATGCAGCGGCAGACGACTGCCCAGTGGCGCACACATCCTGACCATTGATTTACACTCTAACTGACCAATTAATACTGCTTCATTGCCGTTACGGATCGCGACATTGACCGTTTCGCCGGAAAGTAACATCAGGCGGCGCATAAACGGCCCGGCGACGGAGAGGACATCGCGGTTATGGATGTACGCCGCACCGACGTTAAAGACACCTAATCCTATATGCCACCAGCCTAATTGACTGTCCTGATAGACAAAATCCGCTGCTTGTAAAACCTTCAGCAAGCGAAAGGTCGTGGAGAGCGGCAAATCCAGATTGAGAGAAATATCGCTAACCGACGAACTTCCCCCACTTTTTTCCAGATATTGCAGAATCGCAATTCCCCGCTCTAACGCCTGTGCGCCCTTCTGTGCCACAGGCTCCGCCTGTCCTGGCCTGCCGCGCCGTCTAACTTCCGTCATACCTACGTTAACTCCGACCTACAAGTGAGCATAAACAATGAACAATTAGTTTATCTTATGCAAGTCGGTTGCAGGCGTCACGCAAAACAGAGTTCCTGTTCAGGAATACTTTCAACATCACAGTTGTCACTGCCGCCGCGATCGATGGTCAGAAAATCGGTGACGCGCTGCCAGGCGAAAAGTGGGTGATGCCAGACGTTACGATGGTAATTCACTCCCTGTTCGCCGTTGGTGATAAACGCCCGCAGCGTTGACAGGTCTGGTTTGTCGTCGCCTAACGCCACGACCACCACAAACACTTCACCTTTCATCGGGATAAAGGCCTGAGTGCCCAGCGGATGACGTTCGAGTTCGTAAATGGTCAGCGGCAGATTCGCCGGTTGCGCGCGGTTAATGCTGATAAGCGTACGGTCTTGCTCAAGAATCTCAACCAGCGCCAAATCGTGGTAACGCTCCACCAGGCCATTGTTAATATGGAAAAAATCCCGTTGCTGAGTTTCGATTACGTCGCCATAAGCACTAAAGGCTTCCTGACTTAACGGTAATACCTGAAGTTTCATCTTTTTGTCCTTGTAACATAATTCCGTTCAACCATCGCCGACCGGTCAGCTTGGTTTCAATAACAGGCAATCTAAAACCTTAAGAGAACAACATCAATACAAAAGTTGGAATATTTTTCCAAAACTAGATTTAGTCCACAAATTGAACAGGGTTATCATGTAAAAATACTGATAAATCAGAGGATAAGAAAATCACGCAACTTGCGGATTTAAAAGGGGATACCTGAAGATGTTCGATCCAGAAACCTTGCGGACTTTCATTGCGGTTGCTGAAACAGGAAGTTTTTCAAAAGCGGCAGAACGATTATGTAAAACCACGGCGACGATCAGTTATCGCATTAAACTTCTGGAAGAGAATACCGGAGTAGCGCTGTTTTTCCGCACGACTCGCAGCGTGACGTTGACAGCGGCTGGCGAGCATCTACTTTCCCAGGCCAGAGACTGGCTGAGCTGGCTGGAAAGTATGCCAAGCGAGCTGCAACAGGTGAATGATGGCGTGGAACGCCAGGTGAATATTGTCATCAACAACCTGCTCTACCACCCCCAGGCCGTCGCCCAGTTGCTGGCGTGGCTGAATGAACGTTACCCCTTTACCCAGTTTCACATCTCCCGACAAATCTATATGGGCGTCTGGGATTCGCTATTATACGAAGGTTTTTCACTGGCTATCGGCGTCACGGGAACCGAGGCGCTGGCAAATACCTTTAGTCTTGATCCCTTAGGATCGGTGCAATGGCGCTTTGTCATGGCGGCGGATCATCCGCTGGCGAACGTTGAAGAGCCGCTAACAGAAGCGCAGTTGCGGCGCTTTCCGGCGGTCAATATTGAAGACAGCGCCCGCACCTTAACCAAACGCGTCGCCTGGCGATTGCCTGGGCAAAAAGAGATTATTGTTCCTGATATGGAAACGAAAATCGCCGCCCATCTTGCGGGCGTTGGCATTGGTTTTTTGCCAAAATCGCTTTGCCAGTCAATGATCGATAATCAACAACTAGTTAGCCGGGTAATCCCAACGATGCGCCCTCCTTCGCCATTGAGTCTGGCATGGCGCAAATTTGGCAGCGGCAAAGCGGTAGAAGATATTGTGACCTTGTTTACCCAGCGCAGGCCGGAAATCAGCGGATTTTTAGAAATTTTCGGCAACCCACGCAGTTAAAAATCAAGTTTCCTTGCGCGTTGGCGCGTAAAATAGCGCGCAAGCTGATTTGAGGTTCACTTTTAACTATGCAAGAGAGACACACGGAACAGGACTATCGTGCCCTGCTGATTGCTGATACGCCCATTATTGATGTTCGCGCCCCTATCGAGTTTGAGCAAGGCGCAATGCCCGCCGCTATCAATCTGCCGTTAATGAATAACGATGAACGCGCCGCCGTTGGCACCTGCTATAAACAGCAAGGCTCAGACGCAGCGCTGGCGCTGGGGCATAAACTGGTGGCGGGTGAAATTCGTCAGCAGCGCATGGACGCCTGGCGGGCAGCGTGCCTGCAAAATCCGCAAGGTATTCTCTGCTGCGCCCGTGGCGGTCAGCGCTCACATATTGTGCAAAGCTGGTTGTATGCAGCGGGGATTGATTATCCGCTGGTGGAAGGCGGTTATAAGGCACTGCGCCAGACCGCGATTCAGGCGACTATTGAACTGGCACAAAAACCGATAGTGCTGATTGGCGGTTGTACTGGCAGCGGTAAAACGCTGTTAGTGCAGCAACAGCCGAACGGTGTTGATCTGGAAGGGCTGGCGCGCCATCGCGGTTCGGCGTTTGGTCGCACGTTACAACCACAACTTAGCCAGGCGAGTTTTGAAAACCTGCTGGCTGCCGAAATGCTGAAAACCGACGCCCGTCAGGATTTGCGCCTGTGGGTGCTGGAAGACGAAAGCCGGATGATCGGTTCGAATCACCTGCCGGAATGCCTGCGCGAGCGAATGACTCAGGCGGCGATTGCGGTGGTAGAAGATCCGTTTGAGATCCGTCTTGAGCGCCTGAACGAAGAGTATTTCTTGCGTATGCATCATGATTTTACCCACGCTTATGGCGACGAACAGGGCTGGCAGGAATATTGCGAATACCTGCATCACGGACTTTCGGCGATTAAGCGTCGGCTGGGGTTACAGCGCTATAACGAACTCGCTGCCCAGCTGGATACGGCGCTGACAACGCAACTCACCACCGGCAGCACCGACGGTCATCTGGCCTGGCTGGTGCCGTTACTTAAAGAATATTACGACCCAATGTATCGCTATCAGCTTGAGAAAAAAGCGGAAAAAGTTGTCTTTCGCGGTGAGTGGGCGGAAGTGGCGGAATGGGTTAAGGCGCGGTAATGAGGGACGTATTTGTATTAGTCGCGACTTGATCTGACACATGGCCTTGAAAGGTTGAGAGTTACCGGTTTTGATATGAGTGTCGAATCCTTATCCAAAACAAGAGGTAACTCTCATGCTTCATACTGCCAATCCCGTCATCAAACACAAAGCCGGTTTGCTCAATCTGGCTGAAGAACTCAGCAACGTATCAAAAGCCTGTAAAATCATGGGCGTTTCGCGTGATACGTTTTATCGTTACCGCGAACTGGTCGCTGAAGGCGGTGTGGATGCGCAGATTAATCGTAGTCGCCGCGCTCCTAACCTTAAGAACCGTACCGATGAGGCAACTGAACAGGCTGTTGTTGATTACGCCGTCGCTTTCCCGACACATGGTCAGCACCGGGCCAGCAACGAGCTGCGTAAACAGGGGGTTTTTATCTCCGACAGTGGTGTCCGTTCTGTCTGGTTACTCCATAACCTTGAGAATCTCAAAAGACGATACTGAACAAATTTTATCAGGTGACGTTCCGTAAAAAGTTGTATGGAGTTCTCGATGCAGTCGGCGCGACTATCAGTACCCCCGCTGAACCCTGGACTATCGGGCCGCCGTACTGGGGCATGTCACCCTGGCGTGCCGCTGGTTTTCCGCTAATGGTTTATTTCCTCTTTCTTTCCCGGCAAGAATTTATTTTAATCCGGAAGGATTATTTATTTTCAGATAGGGACTCACATTAAACACGTAACATTTTAATTAATGCATGGCTGAATATGTATTACACAATGTCAGATATCGTAAAAGACCAGTGCAATTCTATGTAAACTCTCTGACTGTTCATTTTATTTGTTGTTTCAGGGTCGGAACTCACCCTCAATAAACAACTGAATACGAGTAGATATTCATCGTCTGAGCTATATGGCTTTACACAACAGCCGACATGTCTTTTCTCAGTCAGGAATTTTACTTTTCCTCACTACGAAGTTGACGACTTCGATATGGGATAGACTCTTAATTCAAGCAATTACTCTGCACAAGCATCAGGCAATCCAGCTCCAATATTTGTTATAAAATAATGCGTAACATTAATTTCACCAACAAAAAAAAGGTTTACACCATCCCC
>NZ_SJWV01000191.1:0-7204 GCF_004352695.1 Escherichia sp. KCJ4928 | reverse complement strand
GATTATGACTGAAATCGTTGCAGATAAAACGGTAGAAGTAGTTAAAAACGCAATCGAAACTGCAGATGGAGCATTAGATCTTTATAATAAATATCTCGATCAGGTCATCCCCTGGCAGACCTTTGATGAAACCATAAAAGAGTTAAGTCGCTTTAAACAGGAGTATTCACAGGCAGCCTCCGTTTTAGTCGGCGATATTAAAACCTTACTTATGGATAGCCAGGATAAGTATTTTGAAGCAACCCAAACAGTGTATGAATGGTGTGGTGTTGCGACGCAATTGCTCGCAGCGTATATTTTTCTATTTGATGAGTACAATGAGAAGAAAGCATCCGCCCAGAAAGACATTCTCATTAAGGTACTGGATGACGGCATCACGAAGCTGAATGAAGCGCAAAAATCCCTGCTGGTAAGCTCACAAAGTTTCAACAACGCTTCCGGGAAACTGCTGGCGTTAGATAGCCAGTTAACCAATGATTTTTCAGAAAAAAGCAGCTTTTCCAGTCACAGGTAGATAAAATCAGGAAGGAAGCGTATGCCGGTGCCGCAGCCGGTGTCGTCGCCGGTCCATTTGGATTAATCATTTCCTATTCTATTGCTGCGGGCGTAGTTGAAGGGAAACTGATTCCAGAATTGAAGAACAAGTTAAAATCTGTGCAGAATTTCTTTACCACCCTGTCTAACACGGTTAAACAAGCGAATAAAGATATCGATGCCGCCAAATTGAAATTAACCACCGAAATAGCCGCCATCGGGGAGATAAAAACGGAAACTGAAACAACCAGATTCTATGTTGATTATGATGATTTAATGCTTTCTTTGCTAAAAGAAGCGGCAAAAAAAATGATTAACACCTGTAATGAGTATCAGAAAAGACACGGTAAAAAGACACTCTTTGAGGTACCTGAAGTCTGATAAGCGATTATTCTCTCCATGTACTCAAGGTATAAGGTTTATCACATTTAAAAACACAGACGTTTTTTAAAGATTGAGAGTTACCTGTTGATAATAAGGTATCGGGTAACTCTCATTATGACAGAGCGCTTTCAAAAACAGGGCTACGAAATGGCGAGCATCCAGACGTATATTAAGAAAGCCCCCATCAACATCTATTAAATTTATCACTGCGCCCAGTCAGGTTTATTTAAGATATGATCCTGCCAGTCAATCACTTCTGATTCTTTCACTGCGATATGACGCACAGAGATACGTTCACCATGCATTGCCGCTTTCGAACCAGTAAGTAGCGGATGCCACGCAGGTAAATCTTTACCTTCCGCCAGCAAACGATAAGCGCAGGTCATTGGCAGCCATTCGAATGTTGGCAGATTTTCACGGGTTAATTTAATGCAGTCGGGTTCAAACTCGAAACGACGTTCGTAGTTCCGACATTGACAAGTTTTAATATTGAGCTGGCGACAGGCGACGTTAGTGAAGTAGATTTCGTCGGTGTCTTCATCCATCAGTTTATGCAGGCAACACTGACCGCAACCATCACACAACGACTCCCATTCCGCATCGCTCATTTCGTCCAGGGTTTTACTTTGCCAGAAAGGTACATCGCTCATCAGGTGTTCCGCCATTACGTTAAAACGCACCTTATAACCAGTCTGGCACAGCGATGCAAGTTTTGCCGCCGCTTTCAGGCGGCAAAAAGTATTACAAAACGCGAGTTGTCAAAGAATGCCCATCGAAAGTGACTGTCAGCTCATCACCGCTTTGCAACGGGCCGACGCCATCAGGCGTGCCTGTCAACACAACGTCACCGGCCTTGAGGGTAAAAAACTTGCTCATATAAGCGATCAACGGAACGATTTTATGGATCATGTCCGCAGTCGTACCTTGCTGGCGTTGTTCGCCGTTTACGCTCAGGCCCAGCGTTGTATTTTGTGGATCGCCGGTAAATTCCGCCGCGGGGATAAACCCGGAAAGCGGACAAGAGTTATCAAACGCTTTAGCCTTTTCCCACGGCTGCCCGGCTTTCTTCATTTTTCCCTGAACATCACGCAATGTCAGATCAAGCGCCACGCCGTAACCGGCAATGGCTTTGCGGACATGCTCTTCCGTTGCCTGACGCAGCGTCGCGCCAATCAACACCGCCAGTTCGACTTCATGATGAACTGAACCGAAATCGGATGGGATCGCCAATGGCTGCCGCAGATCGCACAGTGCCGTTTCTGGTTTAATAAACAGCACTGGCTCTTCGGGCACTGCGCTGCCCATCTCTTTAATATGTTTGGCATAGTTACTGCCAACACAGACTACTTTACTCACCGGATAATCCAGCAGCGCACCTTGCCAGTTGTGATGTTGATACATAACGTTCCCCTCACCTTATCGTGGATATGAAAACCCGCGCCGACAAAGATAATGCCACCGCCGGATATCGGTTATTTGTTAGTGTCGTCTGTTTTCTGCCCCATGACGGAAAGATGTTGCTTCAGCAAATCTTCGGGTGGTGGCGGTAACTGCAAATAGTAACCTTGCTCGGTTAATGCCAGTTTAACCTTTTCAATATCAGCATTGACCAGTTTCTTGCGCCCATCCAGCGGCAGAATCATCGCTAACTGAGGCTGACCAAAACCTTTCATCAGTTCCTCAGGAACACGCGAAAAATCGTCTTTTTTTTCGACATATAAATAGGTCTGGTCACGCTTGCTGCTTCGATAAATCACACAAAACATACTTTTACTCTTTAAGATGCCAGGTTTTGGCATAAGCTAACATCAATGAAACCCGCGCCACAAGCCAGCCAGCTGTAGATTTCTGCGGTTTGTTGAGTCCATGCCCCTTTATAAGTAATCCCCCCGGCAAAAAATGCCGCGCCGGGATTTTACCGAACGCAGAAAAGCCACTGGAATTCTCCCGTAAGGGATTGTTATATTATAACAGTTCATCGTACTCATTCTGAACAGGAGACTACCAATGAAAATCAAGAGCATCAGTAAGGCTGTATTGCTGCTTGCACTGCTAACCTCCACGAGCTTTGCTGCGGGTAAGAATGTCAATGTTGAGTTCAGCAAAGGCCATAGCAGCGCTCAGTACTCCGGCGAAATAAAGGGATACGATTACGATACATATACCTTCTATGCCAAAAAAGGTCAGAAAGTGCATGTGAGTATCTCTAATGAAGGCGCTGATACTTACCTCTTCGGGCCAGGAATCGATGATTCAGTTGATTTATCCAGATATTCACCAGAACTCGATAGTCACGGACAATACTCACTCCCTGCTTCTGGCAAATATGAGCTGCGAGTGCTGCAAACCCGAAACGACGCCCGTAAAAACAAAACTAAAAAATATAACGTCGATATTCAAATTAAGTAAATGTCAACCGACGGGGACTCTCCCCGTCATAAACGTTAACGCCCCACTCCTCTCTGTCGCTCAAGAGGTTAATGACGAATAGCAGACAATGCCGAATAGAACATAATGTAAACAAGGCATCACTCACGACACATAAATAACATCTTTGTGGTGATTTGATTGATTTTTCCACTCCGCTTACCATCCACACCAAAATAACGATCATCACGACATAATTTTTCTTTAACATCGCAAAATACACCGTTAGCGAATGTAAATTCGCTGGGATCGTAGCCTTGTAATGATTGTAAGTTTTCAGCGGCTTTTTCGCCGAGATATTTCCTTGTTAACTCTGGGGAAATGCCATCTGAGTTCACACAAATATACGGGTCGCAAACAACGCCGCACGCCGGAGATTGAAGTCCGCCAGCGTCATGTCCAGACGCCATTGATGAGAACATCATCCCCACACCTGACAATCCGATATAAAAAATACGCATCATATTCATAGCACATCCTGATAATCCAACCGTACAACACTTATGCTCATTTCATCATCAATCCGTAATCAAAACCGCTGACCTGGACGAGTTACGATGACCTGACAGAAGTATCAGACGTCTTCTGCGGTTTCTATGATAGAGCAATTCTGTGGCGGATATTAAGATAACGGGTATCTGTTCTTTAATGATGCCGCAAAAAATGGAAAGTTAAGAAAGCCTGGCGTGGTGAAAAAATACACTTGCCTCAATACTGGATATTTAAACAGGTCTGGAGATGCTGTCACGATTAGGGTGCGGAAAAAGGAAGCGTAAATAAGAACAATCAAAAGTACGACGGCAATGGGTTGATTGACAAGGGTATTTTTTAAGCTATGAATCAGCGCCATTTATCACAGAATAGACTTTTACTCTGAATAAATGGGAGGGTGACTTGCCTCAATATAATCCAGACTATAACATGCCTTATAGTCTTCGGAACATCATCGCGCGCTGGCGATGATTAATAGCTAATTGAGTAAGGCCAGGATGTCAAACACGCCAATCGAGCTTAAAGGCAGTAGCTTCACTTTATCTGTGGTTCATCTGCATGAGGCAGAACCTAAGGTTATCCATCAGGCGCTGGAAGACAAAATCGCTCAGGCCCCCGCATTTTTAAAACATGCCCCCGTTGTACTCAACGTCAGTGCACTGGAAGACCCGGTAAACTGGTCAGCGATGCATAAGGCGGTTTCGGCAACCGGTTTGCGGGTTATTGGCGTAAGTGGCTGCAAAGATGCGCAACTTAAAGCCGAAATTGAAAAGATGGGGCTGCCTATCCTGACGGAAGGAAAGGAAAAAGCGCCGCGTCCAGCTCCCGCACCACAGGCTCCAGCGCAAAATACAACGCCGGTCACAAAAACGCGTTTAATAGATACCCCGGTGCGTTCCGGTCAGCGTATTTATGCTCCACAATGTGATCTGATTGTTACAAGCCACGTTAGCGCTGGGGCCGAATTGATTGCCGATGGGAACATTCATGTCTATGGCATGATGCGCGGTCGTGCGCTTGCAGGGGCAAGTGGTGACCGGGAAACGCAAATATTTTGTACGAACCTGATGGCGGAACTGGTGTCCATCGCAGGTGAATACTGGCTGAGTGATCAAATCCCAGCAGAATTTTATGGCAAAGCGGCGCGACTGCAGTTAGTCGAAAACGCTTTGACCGTTCAACCGTTAAATTGATCCCTTTTTAACAAGGAATTTCTATGGCACGCATTATTGTTGTTACTTCGGGCAAAGGGGGTGTTGGTAAGACAACCTCCAGCGCGGCCATCGCCACTGGTTTGGCCCAGAAGGGAAAGAAAACTGTCGTGATAGATTTTGATATCGGCCTGCGTAATCTCGACCTGATTATGGGTTGTGAACGCCGGGTCGTTTACGATTTCGTCAACGTCATTCAGGGCGATGCAACGCTAAATCAGGCGTTAATTAAAGATAAGCGTACTGAAAATCTCTATATTCTTCCGGCATCGCAAACACGCGATAAAGATGCCCTCACCCGTGAAGGGGTCGCCAAAGTTCTTGATGATCTGAAAGCGATGGATTTTGAATTTATCGTTTGTGACTCCCCGGCAGGGATTGAAACCGGTGCGTTAATGGCACTCTATTTTGCAGACGAAGCCATTATTACCACCAACCCGGAAGTCTCCTCAGTACGCGACTCTGACCGTATTTTAGGCATTCTGGCGTCGAAATCACGCCGCGCAGAAAATGGCGAAGAGCCTATTAAAGAGCACCTGCTGTTAACGCGCTATAACCCAGGCCGCGTAAGCAGAGGTGACATGCTGAGCATGGAAGATGTGCTGGAGATCCTGCGCATCAAACTCGTCGGCGTGATCCCAGAGGATCAATCAGTATTGCGCGCCTCTAACCAGGGTGAACCGGTCATTCTCGACATTAACGCCGATGCGGGTAAAGCCTACGCAGATACCGTAGAACGTCTGTTGGGAGAAGAACGTCCTTTCCGCTTCATTGAAGAAGAGAAGAAAGGCTTCCTCAAACGCTTGTTCGGAGGATAAGTTATGGCATTACTCGATTTCTTTCTCTCGCGGAAGAAAAACACAGCCAACATTGCAAAAGAACGGCTGCAGATTATTGTTGCTGAACGCCGTCGCAGCGATGCAGAACCGCATTATCTGCCGCAGTTGCGTAAAGATATTCTTGAGGTCATTTGTAAATACGTACAAATTGATCCTGAGATGGTAACCGTACAGCTTGAGCAAAAAGATGGCGATATTTCTATTCTTGAGCTGAACGTGACCTTACCGGAAGCAGAAGAGCTGAAATAAGCCCGCTGTAAAAACGCATTTATCTTCAAGGCAGAGTCATTTCTGCCTTGAGTTTTTCATCCCTCTCATCCACGTTGTGGTAAAGCGGCGAGTATTCTTGCTGATACTCCTCATTGCTATTTCCACCTCCCCCTTTACACCTTAAGGCTGTTCCCACGCACAGAACAAAATGTTTATGCCTGGTTGAGTAAATAACCCTGTTGTTAGTGTGGATATACTGGGAGATGATAACCCCGCAATTTCATTATTCATTGTTCTCCCATAGGATGAGGTTTCCCGCCGTAACTGGCGGGCTTTTTTTGCCCCAGAATTTTCTCTTTCAACATCCTGTAAACGAAAACTGCGCCGAAGCGCAGTTTAATCGTTGATGGTCAGAACGACCAGTTCACACCAGCCACCGCGTTCCACGGGGACTCCACACCGGCACCATGGCTATACCCCACCCCGAAATGCCCGCTTAACGTACTGCTGAATGAGGCTTTAATACCTGCCTGGTATATTCCACGTCTGCCCGACAAATCATTGACAAAATTACCGTCACTATTCACTTTCACCCGATTATCATCGACAAATTCTTTGCGCACAGCCGCCTTCAGGCAGGGTTCAATTTCCATACCGTTCCCCAGACGCATGTTGTAACTCAGCGTTGCACCCAGTTCACGATATATACTGCGGGTATCGACTGATTTCGATTCCATGCCATTGGATAAATGATAGTAGCGTCTAAGTGACCTAAGCTCTGCTGCAACATCAGCCCGCAGGCACCAGACCAGGGGATTCATCCTGAAGAGACAGCGCAGGTGTATTGTGTTCACCGCTCACCAAAGACATCATGATGAAATGATGATATCCCGCATAAGAAAGAGGCATTTTTTACACGCAGTGCGCTGAAGTGTAGTTGGATAAAAAATCACTCTTTTCAGATAATACTGTCGTACGCTTATCTTTCGACAATGAGGCCGTCGGCAAAATAAAATGACTAATGTAATCGTTGCTGATGAATATCTTCTGCTCACATAAAAATCACACAATAATATTGATAAATCAGATTATCTTACCTTTACAACA
>NZ_SJWV01000190.1:0-7297 GCF_004352695.1 Escherichia sp. KCJ4928 | reverse complement strand
TTGTGATCTATAGATTAAATATTTTTTAAATGTGACTGTCATCCTTCAGATAATAAAGCCATCATCGCAATAGATGGAAAAGCACTCCTGCTCTTTTTTGATTAGAGCCGTCGCAGGAGGAACAACTCATATCATCATTGCGATCTCGACGATGTATAGTCTCATCCTGCGGCAGAACAAGACGGATAAAAAATCCAATGAGAGCACACTCATCCAGAACTTATTAACATAATGAATATTAAAGAAAAATCATCGCAGCTAATGAAGTAATATGCAAAAATAATTAGTCCTTACAAGGAGCAAAGTTCCATAATCTCCCCCCTCCCCCTCAATGATCCAAATAAAGATAATGCATCCAGCTGGTCATTCTTAGCAGCACTTTCCGCATCACCGAAACATGGCTGAAATGGTCGGAGTAAACCGCCACCTGGGCGTAGATGCCGTCGGGTAAGGCATCGATATCATCGTTAGGGTCCAGTTCAATGGTTCCCAGCACACCGTCCGTGCCGGGCACGACCGTTAATGATTGCAATACCCCCTGCGCCTGATAAGAACCGCCTGGCACGACAGGTAAAATACTAGTCAGTTTGCCGTGAAACACCTGCCCAGGTAGCGCGTTAAACACCACTTCCGCATCATCGCCGGGTTTCAGACGTAACAGCGAGTTTTGCCGAAATTGGGCGACAATTTGCCGTTTTTGCTCGGGGATGAAGACCATCACCGGACGCAGCGGCAAGGCAGCTGCGTATGTACCTGGGCGGATCAGTACCTGAGTAACGTAGCCATTGCTCGGCGCGCGAATGACAGTCTGCTCAAGGTTATATTTTGCTTCAGTAAGTTGCGCTCTTAAGCTCACAATCTGCGATTGCTCGCCGTTAACCATACTGTCGAGCTGGCTCTGGATCTGCGCCTGCTCCGCCACCGAGCCTTTCACCAGCGCATCCTGCGCGAGGAAATTTTGCCGCGCATCGTCGATGTCACGTTCCGAGAACGGATTCACCGCCGCCTGGCTGCCTTTCAAGTAACGTTGATAATTTTTAAACAGACGGTCGCGCTCCGCTGAAACCTGGGTGGTGTTGGCCTGCGCTTCAGTGAGCTGCGCACGCAGCGTCTTTATATTATGCGTCGCCGTCATCAGGTCAGCCTGAAGTCTGTCAACTCGCGCCTGGTAACGAACCGGGTCGAGCTTAAAAAGCACCTCGCCCTTTTGAATAAGCTGATTATTCTTGTCAGTGACTTCAGTAACAATTCCCGTCACCTGTGGCGTGATAGGGATCGCTATCACTGCCTTTTGCGCGGTAAAAGTGTAAGGGTGGTTGTAGTTCATCAACAAAATCAAACCACTCACCAGAAACACGCCTCCCAGCGCCGCCGTCGCCAGCGTCCACTGATTTACCGGAATGCGGAAGATTTTAAAGACCGCCCACGCCAGCGCCACGTAAGTTAAAACAATCAATAGATCCATAATTAGATCTCCGGGAACGTGGAATAGTCAGTCTTTTTCTCGGCGGCGAGTTGATGCTCCAGCCGGGAAATTCGGTCAGAAAGTGCGGCGATTTCCGGGTCAGTCGCTTTCTCCTGCGACGCAACATGTGACTGCATACCCCAGCCACGCTCCGGTTGATAGAGCGTCGCCCAGATCCACAGAAACGGCCAGATAACATGCAGAGTAAACAGGCTCACCCAGCCCGCCGTATGAATAGCGTCGGCATGGGGATGGTTGCGCTTTTTGGCAATCAGATAAGGGATGTCATGTATCGCGATGATTCCATAAAAAATCACCAGAAAGACGAAGATCAGCACTCCCAACGCGAAATAGTTTAGAAACATATCTGCCTCGGATTCACGTTTATCAGTGTTGTTTTTGGGCTGGCAGCCAGAAGGGAGTCAGGCTGATATTTTGACAATAATCCGGGTTCGCGATTCTCGCCATAACACCAAAGAATAATTTTTAGAGGTGATGAGTTGCTTAGTTACATAACGATTGTATGACGAAGGCATAACATGCTGTAGATCACATCAGGTGAACGCCGTAAGAAAATATCTTGTGATTCAGATCACAAAGATTCAACAAACCATCAAAACAAAAATGTGACACTACTCACATTTAAATGCCATTTTTAGCGAAAATCGCCGTCTTGTTGCTTTTTTACACAAGCGTTTTGTGATGAGTATCACGTCAATTACCTCTCTACCCCCTATATTTATGTGACTGATATCACACAAAAGGCCGTCGACTGGACAGTTAACCGATTCAGTGCCAGATTTCGCAGTATCTACAAGGTCCGGCTACCTCTGCCGCCACATTAACAAAAAACCTCGGGCTTCCAGCCTGCGCGACAGCAAACATAAGAAGGGGTGTTTTTATGTCATCCGATATTAAGATCAAAGTGCAAAGCTTTGGTCGTTTCCTCAGCAACATGGTGATGCCAAATATCGGCGCGTTTATCGCGTGGGGTATCATCACCGCGTTATTTATTCCAACAGGGTGGTTACCGAACGAGACGCTGGCGAAGCTGGTCGGGCCGATGATCACTTATCTCCTGCCGCTGCTGATCGGTTATACCGGTGGTAAGCTGGTAGGCGGCGAACGTGGCGGCGTAGTCGGTGCCATCACTACCATGGGCGTTATCGTCGGCGCAGACATGCCGATGTTCCTCGGTTCTATGATTGCAGGTCCGCTGGGCGGCTGGTGCATTAAGCACTTCGACCGCTGGGTAGACGGTAAGATCAAATCCGGTTTTGAGATGCTGGTGAATAACTTCTCCGCAGGCATCATCGGGATGATCCTCGCCATTCTGGCATTTCTCGGCATTGGCCCGATTGTTGAAGCCCTGTCCAAAATGCTGGCTGCGGGCGTTAACTTCATGGTTGTCCATGACATGCTGCCGCTGGCGTCTATCTTTGTTGAACCGGCGAAAATCCTGTTCCTCAACAACGCCATTAACCACGGTATCTTCTCGCCGCTGGGTATTCAGCAGTCCCATGAACTGGGTAAATCCATCTTCTTCCTGATTGAAGCTAACCCAGGTCCAGGTATGGGCGTGCTGCTGGCGTACATGTTCTTTGGTCGTGGTAGTGCTAAACAGTCTGCGGGCGGTGCGGCAATCATCCACTTCCTGGGTGGTATCCACGAAATCTACTTCCCGTATGTGCTGATGAATCCGCGTCTGATCCTGGCCGTTATCCTCGGCGGTATGACTGGCGTGTTCACGCTGACTATCCTGGGCGGTGGTCTGGTTTCTCCAGCATCTCCGGGGTCTATCCTTGCGGTACTGGCGATGACGCCAAAAGGTGCTTACTTCGCTAACATCGCGGGTGTGTGTGCGGCGATGGCTGTCTCCTTCGTTGTCTCTGCTATTTTGCTGAAAACCAGCAAAGTGAAAGAAGAAGATGATATTGAAGCAGCAACTCGTCGTATGCAGGACATGAAAGCTGAGTCTAAAGGCGCATCTCCGCTGTCTGCTGGCGATGTGACTAACGACCTGAGCCACGTACGTAAAATCATCGTTGCCTGTGACGCCGGTATGGGTTCCAGTGCGATGGGCGCAGGCGTTCTGCGTAAGAAAATTCAGGATGCAGGTCTGTCGCAGATTTCTGTTACTAACAGCGCGATCAACAACCTGCCGCCAGATGTGGACCTCGTCATCACTCACCGTGACCTGACCGAACGCGCTATGCGCCAGGTTCCGCAGGCACAGCATATTTCGCTGACCAACTTCCTCGACAGCGGCCTGTACACCAGCCTGACCGAACGTCTGGTTGCTGCCCAACGCCACACGGCAAACGAAGAGAAAGTAAAAGACAGCCTGAAAGACAGCTTTGACGATTCCAGTGCTAACCTGTTCAAGCTAGGCGCGGAGAACATCTTCCTCGGTCGCAAAGCGGCAACCAAAGAAGAAGCGATTCGTTTTGCTGGCGAGCAGCTGGTGAAAGGCGGTTACGTTGAGCCGGAATACGTTCAGGCGATGCTGGATCGTGAAAAACTGACCCCGACTTATCTGGGTGAGTCTATCGCGGTGCCACACGGTACGGTTGAAGCGAAAGATCGCGTACTGAAAACGGGCGTGGTGTTCTGCCAGTACCCGGAAGGCGTGCGCTTCGGTGAAGAAGAAGATGACATTGCCCGTCTGGTGATTGGTATTGCAGCCCGTAACAACGAGCACATTCAGGTTATCACCAGCCTGACCAATGCACTGGATGATGAGTCCGTCATCGAGCGTCTGGCACACACCACCAGCGTGGATGAAGTGCTGGAACTGTTGGCAGGTCGTAAGTAATCCAATCCCACCCTCTCCACATGGAGAAGGTGGGGTTAATTGCCTGATGCGCTACGCTTATCAGGCCTACAGGATGCATCACGATTTGTTGAATTTGCACGTTCTTGTAGGCCGGATAAGGCGCTTACGCCGCATCCGGCGCTGCCCCTCTCCTCACGGAGAGGGTTTGGGTGAGGGAAAAGCCTCACCCCAGCCCTCTCGGGTAAAAACATTGATGAAGGTTAATACTATGAAAGCATTACATTTTGGCGCAGGTAATATCGGTCGTGGCTTTATCGGTAAACTGCTGGCAGACGCGGGTATCCAACTGACGTTTGCCGATGTCAATCAGGTGGTACTTGATGCCCTGAATGCCCGTCATAGCTATCAGGTTCATGTGGTTGGTGAAACCGAGCAGGTAGATACCGTTTCCGGCGTCAATGCTGTCAGCAGCATTGGTGATGATGTCGTTGATCTGATTGCTCAGGTCGATTTAGTCACTACCGCCGTTGGCCCGGTTGTGCTGGAACGTATTGCTCCGGCTATCGCCAAAGGGCTGGTGAAACGCAAAGAACAAGGTAATGAATCCCCGTTGAACATCATCGCCTGTGAAAACATGGTACGCGGTACCACGCAGCTGAAAGGCCATGTGATGAACGCCCTGCCGGAAGACGCCAAAGCGTGGGTAGAAGAACACGTTGGCTTTGTCGATTCCGCCGTTGACCGCATCGTACCGCCTTCGGCTTCGGCAACTAACGATCCGCTGGAAGTGACGGTAGAAACTTTCAGCGAATGGATTGTCGATAAAACGCAGTTCAAAGGCGCACTGCCGAACATCCCAGGCATGGAGTTAACCGACAACCTGATGGCATTTGTCGAACGTAAACTCTTCACCCTGAACACGGGTCATGCTATAACCGCGTACCTCGGAAAACTGGCCGGTCATCAGACCATTCGTGACGCTATTCTCGACGAGAAAATCCGCGCGGTGGTAAAAGGTGCGATGGAAGAAAGTGGTGCGGTACTGATCAAGCGCTACGGCTTTGACGCAGACAAACATGCGGCGTACATCCAGAAAATCCTCGGTCGTTTTGAGAACCCGTATCTGAAAGATGATGTAGAGCGCGTAGGCCGTCAGCCGCTGCGTAAACTGAGTGCTGGCGACCGTCTGATCAAGCCATTGCTCGGTACGCTGGAATACAGCCTTCCGCACAAGAATCTGATTCAGGGGATTGCTGGTGCAATGCACTTCCGCAGTGAAGATGATCCGCAGGCTCAGGAACTGGCAGCACTGATCGCTGACAAAGGTCCGCAGGCGGCGCTGGCACAGATTTCCGGTCTTGATGCCAACAGCGAGGTTGTATCCGAGGCGGTAACCGCTTATAAAGCAATGCAATAATGGTGGACCAGGCGCAGGACACCCTGCGCCCGAATAACAGATTGTCAGATATGCAGGCAACAATGGAACAAACCCAGGCCTTTGAAAACCGTGTGCTTGAGCGTCTGAATGCTGGCAAAACCGTGCGAAGCTTTCTGATCACCGCCGTCGAGCTTTTGACCGAGGCGGTAAATCTTCTGGTGCTTCAGGTATTCCGCAAAGACGATTACGCGGTGAAGTATGCTGTAGAACCGTTACTCGACGGCGACGGTCCGCTGGGCGATCTTTCTGTGCGTTTAAAACTCATTTACGGGTTGGGCGTCATTAACCGCCAGGAATACGAAGATGCGGAGCTGCTGATGGCATTGCGTGAAGAACTAAATCACGACGGCAACGAGTACGCCTTTACCGACGACGAGATCCTTGGACCCTTTGGTGAACTGCACTGCGTGGCGGCGTTACCACCGCCGCCACAGTTTGAACCAGCAGACTCCAGTTTGTATGCAATGCAAATTCAGCGCTATCAACAGGCTGTGCGATCAACAATGGTCCTTTCACTGACTGAGCTGATTTCCAGAATCAGCTTAAAAAAAGCCTTTCAAAAGTAAGCAACGTCTGCTTACTGCCCCTCTACCTGCTTCGGCCGATAAAGCCGACGATAATACTCCAGACGTTGTAGATATAACGGCACGCTTTCATCGGGTATTCCGGACGGAATCGCGTTACGGGGAGGAAGTTTTTTCAGATACTCCCGGAACGCCTGGCTTGATGCCATGAAATCTACGGCTTTATCGATAAGAAGCGGAACGTTTTCACCTAATTTGCCCATGATGATATCTCCGTATTACCCCGCGCCGGGAATGCGCGGCCGCCAATTTTAGTTTAGGTTCCCGGTAAAGATGACATTAAGGAAAACGTGCTGAATCCTCAATAATCATCCGCTGCTGTTTATTATCTTTTTTCTATAGATTTCTTAATTAATCAATAAATTGCGTAGTTTTTAAGCATGTTAATGATTACGTTACAGAACTATTGCAATGTCATCAGTTGTGAACAAAGCACCTGGTCGCGCATACTAGGGGCTATAAATTTATCTTTATCAGAAGCCATCACATGAAAGAAGTCGAAAAAAACGAAATCAAACGTCTCAGCGATCGTCTGGACGCCATCCGCCACCAGCAGGCCGATCTGTCGCTGGTTGAAGCCGCAGACAAATATGCCGAGCTGGAAAAAGAGAAAGCCACGCTGGAAGCAGAAATTGCTCGCCTGCGTGAAGTTCATAGCCAAAAACTGAGTAAAGAAGCACAGAAGCTGATGAAGATGCCGTTTCAGCGCGCAATTACCAAAAAAGAGCAGGCTGATATGGGCAAGCTGAAGAAAAGTGTTCGCGGACTGGTGGTTGTGCACCCAATGACCGCGCTGGGCCGTGAAATGGGCCTGCAGGAGATGACTGGATTCTCTAAGACTGCGTTTTAAGCGCCTCAGACGACTGGTTCGATCATATCAACCCGCATCTGGCTTGCCTTAGCTGGTCAATGCGGGGACTCTCCTGTCTACTCGCCTAATTACCAAACAATTCACTCCCTTTACTTCGATTTACCGCTGGTTGATATTCTGAAAATGCATTTTTACCGTAATAGCCATCTATAAACAATAAAAA
>NZ_SJWV01000018.1:0-44095 GCF_004352695.1 Escherichia sp. KCJ4928 | reverse complement strand
GAACTGGCGGTCCATTAATTATCATTGTAATAAACGAAGGAATAGTAATGAAAAAGGTATTTGCAAAATCTCTTCTGGTCGCAGCGATGTTTTCTGTTGCAGGCTCCGCATTGGCAGTACAAAAGGATATTACTGTAACGGCCAACGTTGATGCCGCTCTGGATATGACACAGACCGATAACACCGCGTTGCCGAAAGCAGTAGAAATGCAATATCTGCCGGGGCAGGGTCTGCAATCTTACCAGTTGATGACCAAAATCTGGTCTAACGACGTTACCAAAGATGTAAAAATGCAGTTAGTTTCCCCGGCGCAACTGGTTCAAAGCCTGGATGCTAGCAAGATTGTTCCGCTGACAGTAACCTGGGGCGGTGAAGAAATTAAAGCTGATGCGGCAACCACTTTTACCGCAACCAAAATCTTTGCTTCCGATGCGTTAACTAACGGTTCTCTGGCTAAAAACCTGATGTTTGCTCAAACCACCAAAGGTGTTCTGGAGACAGGCATCTACCGTGGTGTAGTAAGCATTTATCTGTCTCAGGATATCTAATCCAGATAACAGAATTAACACGTAACAAAGGGAGGGGTAGCCCTCCCTTATTTTAACTGTTTTAGTATTTGTTATGGATTTCAGGATTGCCATGGATAAAAAATTACTGGCTCTTTTGATCCTGGCGAGTCTCAGCCCGGCAGAGGCGACATTAACCAAAATTCCCGCAGGGTTTGAGGTTATTGCTCAGGGACAGCAGGAGTATATCGAGGTTTATTTTTCAGGGAAAAGTCTCGGTAAATATTATGCAATGGTTAATCTTGATACCGTAACATTTCTTGATCCAGCAAGTCTATATAACAAGCTGGAACTGGATGTAGACGATCAGAAAATCGCGCATATAGTGAAAGAAAAATTATCGCAGCCGCTAGCTCGCCACGGTGAATTGGCTTGCGGTTATGTACGTACTGACTCAGGGTGTGGTTTTCTGAATACCGATACGCTGGAAATAATCTATAATGATGAAGAAAGTTCGGCAACGTTGTTTATTAATCCGCAATGGAATTCAGCTTTCGATGCGAAGTCATTATATTTAAATCCAGACAAAAATACTGTTAATGCTTTTATACATCAGCAAGACATCAATGTTCTGGCACAGGATGATTACCAATCGTTGTCTATTCAGGGAAACGGTGCGCTGGGAATAACAGAAAATAGTTATATTGGTGCACACTGGAATTTCAACGGTTATGATGCAGATGATGTCAGTGACAGTAATGCTGACGTCAGCGATCTCTATTATCGTTATGATTTTTTACGTCGTTATTATGTGCAGGCGGGTCGCATGGACAACCGCACACTATTTAATGCACAAGGCGGGAACTTTACCTTTAACTTTCTGCCACTCGGTGCAATTGATGGGATGCGTATCGGGTCGACACTGAGCTATTTAAACCAGGCGCAAAGCCAGCAAGGAACCCCAGTAATGGTTCTGCTTTCGCGCAATTCTCGTGTTGACGCTTATCGTAATGAGCAACTTTTGGGATCGTTTTATCTCAATAGTGGTTCGCAATTTATTGATACCAGTTCCTTTCCGCCTGGCAGCTACAGCGTGGCATTAAAAGTCTACGAAAATAACCAACTCACCCGCACCGAGCTTGTGCCGTTTACCAAAACCGGCGGTCTGACTGACGGAAATGCGCAATGGTTCTTACAGGCAGGTAAAACTACATCACAGGTTTCTGATGATGAAAGTTCAGCTTATCAGCTAGGAGTACGCCTGCCATTACATCCGCAATATGAGCTCTACGCAGGGCTGGCGAATGCCGATGATGTGAGTGCTTTCGAGTTAGGTAATAACTGGACGGCAGATTTAGGCGGGGTGGGGAATCTTGCAATCAGCGCCAGCGTGTTCCGTAACGATGACGGCGGCAAAGGTGATATGCAACAGGCCAACTGGAGTAATCCGGGATGGCCGACGTTGGGCTTTTATCGGACCAACTCTGACGGCGATGCTTGTACAACCGACAGCAGAGAGAGCTATAACGCCTTAAGCTGTTATGAAAGTATTTCCGCGACGGTTTCACAGAATTTTGTCGGCTGGAATATGATGCTGGGTTATACCCGCACACAAAATAACACTGATGATAGTTTGCGTTGGGATAAACAGCAGAGCTTTGAAAATAACTATCTTCGCCAGACAACAGCGCAAAGTATCTCTGAAACTGTACAACTTAGCGCTTCCCGCGCTTTTGTGATGCGTGACTGGATTTTGAGTACGTCAGTCGGTGTTTTCCATCGTAATGACAACGGTGGCGATAACGACGACAACGGCTTGTACTTATCGTTTTCGTTATCTGACACGCCAACGATGGATAGCAATAACAACAGCCATTCAACAAATGTGTCTACGGATTATCGTTATAGCGAACAGGATGGCGATCAAACGTCATGGCAGTTATCGCATACCTTTTATAACGATTCATTCAGCCATAAAGAACTTGGCGTAACCGTCGGAGGCCTGAACACCGATACCATAAACAGCGCGGTTAACGGGCGTTGGGATGGGCAATACGGAAATGTCTACGCTACCGTATCTGATAGTTATGACCGTAAGAATCATGATCATCTTTCGGCCTTTACGGGCACTTATAGCTCTACGCTGGCTGTCAGTCGCTATGGCGTTAATTTGGGAGCCAGTGGTACAGACGATTTGCTGGGTGCGGTACTGGTGGATGTGAAAGGCTTCTCTGAACAGGATGAAGAGAGTCAGGATCTGCAACTCGAAGCGCGGGTGGCAGGCAGCCGAACTTTGCAGCTTGGTCAAAGTGACAGTGTGTTGTTCCCTTATCCTGGATTTCAGTCTGGTTTTGTTGAGGTTAACGACAGTAGCCAGGGCAATCAGCAGGGGACAACAAACATCATTAACGGTGCAGGGAATCGTGAATTAATGTTGTTGCCTGGCAAGCTGCGCTATCGCGAAGTGTCTGCCAGCTTTAACTACAACTATATCGGTCGTTTATTACTGCCGGCAGCGGTGAAAAAATTCCCGATTGTGGGGCTGAACAGCGCCATGTTACTGGTAGCTGAAGATGGCGGATTTACACTTGAAATTAACGGCAGCGAAAAAGAGCTCTATCTGCTTTCCGGGCAGCAATTCCTTAAGTGTCCACTAAGTGTTGTAAAGAAACGCGCCAGCATTCGTTACAGCGGAGATGTTACTTGTAGTGTGGTGACTTATTCACAATTACCGGAGTCGATTCAGGTTCAGGCACAGTTGAAACAGCCTAAATTACGTGGAAACGTTCAGACGGCGCAAAGGGAGGTTGCACCATGAGAAATCGATTGATTGCGGCGATATTGGGCTTGTTTGGCACACTCACTGGCGTTCAGGCAGCTCCTGACGTGACCAGTGAAATTACGTATGATTTGGCATCTGGTAGAGCGGATTATTACTTCTGGAAGGATGAAGCGTCGGCAGGAAATAATGGATATATGTGGTATGAATGTTCGTATCCTGACCTCCAACAAACCTGTACAGCTAATGGAAATATATCGACAGTACAAATCTATTTAACTGAACAACGCAGTGGGATGCGTTGGCCGGTAAAACTCAAAGGATTTAAAACAGCCATTGTAAGTAGCGATGAAGCGCCGCCAGGATGCAAGGGGGGCAAAGGGCTTCAGACGAATCTTAAGGATTCTAATAGATCTTCATGTACAGAAGATGGTCAACATTATTATATATACGATACAAAGTTTCTTACGCTCTACCTTGAGCAGACAGAGATGAAGAATTTGCCGATTGGTGGCGTCTGGAAGGGGAAAGTTAAATTACATTCGAACAGCCCGGCCCAGGACTATTTCGCAAATATTACCCTGAATACGCTCGACCCCAACCATATTGACGTGTTCTTCCCGGAGTTCGCCCACGCCACGCCAAGGGTGCAGTTAGACTTGCATCCAACAGGAAGCGTTAACGGCAGCAACTACGCGCAAGATCTGACCATGTTGGACATGTGCCTGTACGATGGTTTTAACGGTAATGCCATCAGTTATGAAATCATGCTCAAAGATGAAGGGCGACCAGCTGCAGGGCGCAGAGACGGTTACTTCTCTATCTATCGTCAGGGAGGGACCACCACCGACGAGGGAGAACGCATTGATTACCGGGTCAAAATGTACAACCCGGAAACCGGTGGGCAAATTGATGTGCGCAATAATGAAAATATGGTCTGGAACAGCATTAACCTGAAACGTGTGCGTCCGGTGGTACTGCCCGGTATTCGCTATGCCGTGATGTGTGTGCCGACACCCTTGACTCTGGCAGTCGATAAATTCAGCGTGATGGATAAACAGGCCGGGTACTACATGGGCAAATTGTCAGTAATCTTTACGCCTTCCTTGCCAACCATCAATTAACCCTGCAAAGCGGACAAACGCTTTTTTCTATATAAACGACGAAGCCGTCTGATAAAGCGGCTTCGTCATTACAACTTAAGTTAAACGTTAATGTTGCGGTGCGGGATCGTTATGTGTTTCCTGCGCCACCTCAATCGCCGGTTTGTTCTGCAACACGGTCCAGATAACCAGCGCACCTAACAGGTCAAATACTGCCAGAACTGCGAACAGCGGGCTGAAGCCGATGGTGTCAGCCAGTGCACCGACAACCAGCGCAAACAGCGTACTTGCCAGCCATGCGGACATCCCGGTTAAACCGTTCGCCGTCGCCACTTCGTTACGACCGAACACGTCAGAAGAGAGCGTAATCAGCGCGCCAGACAGTGCCTGGTGGGCAAAACCACCGATACACAGCAGCATAATTGCGACATACGGGTTGGTGAACAGACCGATCATACCCGGGCCAATCATCAGCACAGCACCCAGCGTTACGACCATCTTACGGGAAACGATCAGGTTCACACCAAACCAACGCTGGAACAGCGGCGGCAGGTAACCACCGAGGATACAACCGAGGTCAGCAAACAGCATCGGCATCCAGGCGAACATCGCGATCTCTTTCAGGTTAAAGCCGTAAACTTTAAACATGAACAGCGGGATCCACGCGTTAAAAGTACCCCAGGCCGGTTCTGCCAGGAAACGCGGCAGCGCGATACCCCAGAACTGACGGTTACGCAGGATCTGACCAACGGACATTTTCTTCGCCGTGCTCACCTGGTGCTGGGCTTCCTGACCATTAATAATATAGTCGCGTTCTTCATCGGTCAGATGCTTCTGGTCGCGTGGATGTTTATAGAAAATCAGCCATGCCATCGCCCAGATAAAGCTCAATGCACCGGAGATGATAAATGCCATCTGCCAGCTGTGCATTACGATTGCCCATACCACCAGCGGCGGCGCAATCATCGCACCAATCGAAGAACCTACGTTAAAGTAACCTACCGCGATGGAACGCTCTTTCGCCGGAAACCATTCGGAGCTGGCTTTCAGACCCGCCGGGATCATCGCTGCTTCCGCGGCACCGACTGCACCACGAGCAATCGCCAGGCCACCCCAGCTACCAGCCAGCGCGGTTGCACCACAGAACACGGCCCACAGCACAGCAAACATTGCATAACCGATTTTCGTACCCAGCACATCCAGTACATAACCTGCTACCGGTTGCATGACCGTATAAGCAGCAGAATAGGCTGCGATGATATAGGAATACTGTTGGGTGGAGATGTTTAACTCTTCCATCAGAGTTGGCGCAGCTGCCGCCACAGTGTTACGCGTCAGGTAACCAAGCACGGTGCCGAGCGTCACCAGTGCGATCATATACCAACGTAACCCTTTAATTTTACGCATGTAAAACCTCATCGTTTTGTTATATCCGCAGGAAGCGCGGCCATCATCCCGCCAGAGGCTGAAGATGTTAGTTACGACCGGGTAACCGAAAAAAAACCGGCACGCCCCGAACGTTGCCATGAAAGTTTCGTGCTAATTCGGCTTCCGTACCGGTTAACCCGATTCATCTAACAAATGAATGAATCGGCAATTTGCATTCCGTCGACTTATGATTTGCGACGGCAGAAAGATAACTTGTCATACAACTTTAAAAGGTGAGAGCCATCACAAATGTGCGAATATTTGTAGGGACATTACCTGACGACAGCGAGGCCAGTACTGGCGCGGCCTGCAGAGAGATTTACCACTTTGAGAGTAATTTTTTTAACTACGTTTATTGATCTAACTCACGAAAATATCTTCGGACTCTGGAAATTGGTGTGATAACTTTGTCAGCATCGCACCATAAGCAAGCTAGCTCACTCGTTGAGAGGAAGACGAAAATGACTCCGTTTATGACTGAAGATTTCCTGTTAGATACCGAATTTGCCCGCCGTCTGTATCACGACTACGCAAAAGACCAGCCGATTTTCGATTACCATTGCCATTTGCCGCCGCAGCAGATTGCGGAAGACTATCGTTTTAAAAACCTGTATGACATCTGGCTGAAAGGCGATCACTACAAATGGCGCGCTATGCGTACCAACGGTGTGGCCGAGCGTCTGTGTACCGGTGATGCGTCTGACCGTGAAAAATTTGACGCCTGGGCGGCGACTGTTCCGCACACTATCGGCAACCCGTTATACCACTGGACGCACCTCGAACTGCGTCGTCCGTTTGGTATCACTGGCAAATTGCTTTCTTCGTCAACTGCCGATGAAATCTGGAACGAATGTAACGAACTGCTGGCGCAGGATAACTTCTCCGCGCGCGGCATCATGCAGCAGATGAACGTGAAAATGGTCGGCACCACCGATGACCCGATCGATTCTCTGGAGCATCACGCAGAGATCGCCAAAGACGGCTCTTTCACCATCAAAGTGCTGCCGAGCTGGCGTCCGGACAAAGCCTTCAACATCGAACAGGCGACCTTTAACGACTACATGGCGAAGCTGGGCGAAGTTTCCGATACCGACATTCGCCGCTTTGCTGACCTGCAAACTGCCTTGACCAAACGTCTGGATCACTTCGCCGCTCACGGCTGTAAAGTGTCTGACCATGCGCTGGACGTGGTGATGTTTGCTGAAGCGAACGAAGCGGAACTGGACAGCATTCTGGCGCGCCGTCTGGCTGGCGAACCCCTGAGCGAGCACGAAGTGGCACAGTTCAAAACTGCGGTACTGGTGTTCCTTGGTGCCGAATATGCACGTCGCGGCTGGGTACAGCAGTACCACATTGGCGCGCTGCGTAATAACAACCTGCGTCAGTTCAAACTGCTGGGGCCGGATGTAGGCTTTGACTCCATCAACGACCGTCCGATGGCGGAAGAGTTGTCTAAGCTGCTGAGCAAGCAGAACGAAGAAAACCTGCTGCCGAAAACCATTCTCTACTGCCTGAACCCGCGCGATAACGAAGTGCTGGGCACCATGATCGGTAACTTCCAGGGCGAAGGTATGCCGGGCAAAATGCAGTTCGGTTCCGGCTGGTGGTTTAACGATCAGAAAGACGGTATGGAACGTCAGATGACCCAACTGGCGCAGCTCGGTCTGCTGAGCCGCTTTGTCGGTATGCTGACTGACAGCCGTAGCTTCCTGTCATACACCCGTCACGAATACTTCCGCCGCATTCTGTGCCAGATGATCGGTCGCTGGGTGGAAGCGGGCGAAGCACCGGCGGACATCAACCTGCTGGGCGAGATGGTGAAAAATATTTGCTTTAACAATGCGCGTGACTACTTCGCCATTGAACTGAACTAAGGTCTGGGGTTGATATGCAATACATCAAGATCCATGCGCTGGATAACGTCGCGGTCGCTTTAGCAGATTTGGCTGAAGGCACAGAAGTCAGTGTCGATAACCAGACTGTTACGCTGCGCCAGGATGTTGCTCGTGGACATAAATTTGCGTTAACGGATATCGCAAAAGGGGCCAACGTCATCAAATATGGCCTGCCGATTGGTTATGCATTGGCGGATATTGCGGCGGGGGAACACGTCCACGCCCACAATACGCGCACGAATCTGAGCGATCTGGATCAGTATCGCTATCAACCTGATTTTCAGGATCTGCCTGCGCAAGCGGCAGATCGTGAAGTGCAGATCTATCGTCGCGCTAACGGCGATGTCGGGGTGCGTAATGAGCTGTGGATCCTGCCAACCGTGGGCTGTGTCAACGGCATCGCGCGGCAAATCCAGAACCGTTTCCTGAAAGAGACCAACAACGCCGAAGGTACCGACGGCGTGTTCCTCTTCAGCCACACCTACGGCTGCTCACAACTGGGCGACGATCACATCAACACCCGCACCATGCTGCAAAACATGGTGCGCCACCCGAACGCGGGCGCAGTGCTGGTGATTGGTCTGGGCTGTGAAAACAACCAGGTTGCCGCATTCCGTGAAACGTTGGGCGATATCGATCCTGAACGCGTTCATTTCATGATCTGCCAACAGCAGGATGATGAGATCGAAGCCGGGATCGAGCATTTGCATCAGCTGTATAACGTGATGCGCAACGATAAACGCGAGCCAGGCAAACTCAGCGAACTGAAGTTTGGTCTGGAGTGCGGTGGTTCTGACGGTCTTTCTGGTATTACTGCTAACCCGATGCTGGGGCGTTTCTCTGACTACGTGATTGCTAACGGCGGTACTACCGTACTGACCGAAGTGCCGGAGATGTTTGGCGCAGAGCAGTTGCTGATGGACCATTGCCGCGACGAAGCAACGTTTGAAAAACTGGTCACCATGATCAACGACTTCAAACAGTACTTTATTGCCCATGACCAGCCGATCTATGAAAACCCATCGCCGGGGAACAAAGCGGGCGGTATCACCACGCTGGAAGATAAATCCCTTGGCTGTACCCAGAAAGCGGGTTCCAGCGTCGTGGTTGACGTGCTGCGTTACGGCGAGCGTCTGAAAACGCCGGGGCTGAACTTGTTAAGTGCGCCGGGTAACGATGCCGTAGCGACCAGCGCCCTGGCGGGTGCGGGCTGCCATATGGTGCTGTTCAGTACTGGTCGTGGCACGCCATACGGCGGCTTTGTACCGACGGTGAAAATCGCTACCAACAGTGAACTGGCGGCGAAGAAAAAACACTGGATCGACTTTGACGCGGGTCAGCTGATCCACGGTAAAGCGATGCCGCAGTTGCTGGAAGAATTTATCGACACCATCGTTGAGTTTGCCAACGGTAAACAAACCTGCAACGAGCGTAACGACTTCCGCGAACTGGCGATCTTCAAAAGCGGCGTAACGCTATAAAGTCGAAATGAGTTGTTAATAAAAAACGGCGTTTCATAATGTGAAGCGCCGTTTGCTTTTCCATACCTGATAAGGATTTATCATGACCGCGTATTGGCTGGCCCAGGGCGTGGGTGTCATCGCCTTTCTGATTGGTATCACAACATTTTTCAATCGTGACGAACGTCGCTTCAAAAAGCAGCTTTCGGTCTATAGCGCCGTTATTGGCGTACATTTTTTTCTTCTGGGCACCTATCCCGCTGGTGCCAGTGCCATCCTTAATGCCATTCGTACATTGATTACCTTACGCACGCGCAGCTTATGGGTAATGGCGATTTTTATTGTGCTGACTGGCGGAATTGGCCTCGCGAAGTTCCATCATCCTGTCGAACTATTGCCGGTTATCGGTACGATTGTCAGTACCTGGGCGCTGTTCCGCTGTAAAGGGCTCACCATGCGCTGCGTGATGTGGTTTTCAACGTGTTGCTGGGTGATTCACAACTTCTGGGCGGGGTCGATAGGCGGCACAATGATTGAGGGTAGTTTTCTGCTTATGAATGGCTTGAATATCATTCGTTTCTGGCGGATGCAGAAAAGGGGAATTGATCCGTTTAAAGTAGAGAAAACCCCTCCCGCCGTAGACGAAAGGGGTTAAACAATTAATTACGCAGGGCGCTATTTGCCAGACGATCGTCTTCCGCCTGGCAAGCTGCCGCAGTGAACAGCACGTCAGTTGAAGAGTTCAGCGCGGTTTCGCAAGAGTCCTGCAATACGCCGATGATAAAGCCGACGGCAACCACCTGCATGGCGATATCGTTCGAAATACCGAACATATTACAGGCCAGCGGGATCAGCAGCAGAGAACCCCCCGCCACGCCGGATGCGCCACAGGCACACAGAGAAGCCACCACGCTCAACAGCAGCGCCGTGGGCAGATCGACCGGGATACCCAGCGTATTAACCGCAGCCAGCGTCAACACGGTAATGGTGATTGCTGCGCCCGCCATATTGATGGTGGCACCCAGCGGAATAGAAACGGAATAGGTATCGCGATCCAGATTCAGCTTTTCACACAGTGCCATATTCACCGGAATGTTCGCCGCAGAGCTGCGGGTGAAGAAGGCATACACGCCGCTTTCGCGCAGGCACAGCAGCACCAGCGGGAACGGGTTACGACGAATTTTCCACCACACCAGCAATGGGTTAACCACCAGCGCCACCAGTAACATACAGCCAACCAGCACGACCAGCAGTTGCGCGTAGCCCCACAGTGTGGAGAAACCGGTGGTTGCCAGGGTAGAAGAAACCAGACCAAAAATACCAATCGGTGCGAAGCGAATGACCAGTTTCACCATAAAGGTGACGGCATTCGACATATCGTTGACCAGGTTTTTGGTGGTCTCGTTACCGTGACGCAGTGCGAAACCGAGGCCAATTGCCCACACCAGGATCCCGATGTAGTTACCTTTCAGCAGCGCGTCGATGGGGTTGGAAACCATGCTCATTACCAGCCCGCGCATCACTTCGACAATGCCTGACGGCGGCGAAATATCACCCGCGCTACTGGATAAATGCAGGGTAGAAGGGAAGGCAAAGCTGAAGACTACTGCGGCCAGAGCAGCAGAGAAGGTACCCAGCAGATAGAGGAACAAAATAGGGCGGATATTGGTTTTCTGCCCGTGCTGGTGGTTAGCAATAGATGCCATCACCAGCATCAACACCAGGATGGGGGCAACGGCTTTCAGTGCGCCGACGAACAAAGTACCTAACAGACCAACAGCTTCCGCCGCGGGTTTTGAGATCCATGCCAGAAGAATCCCCAGAACAAGGCCGACCAGGATTTGTTTTACCAGGCTGCCATGAGCCAGACGCCGGAATAGCCCCGGTGAACGTTGCGTAGTCATTTTTCGATCCTTTCATTGTGTTGTCGCACATCCCTGGTGCGTTCTGTCGACGCATCTTTCAGGATGTAACAAAGTGTTTGCAAGGTCGAGTATAAGGAAAGTTACAGCTTCGGGAAGCGAAAAATGCTGGATTTTAAAGAGAGGTCATATTTTGCAACTTAATGGTTACATTTATTTGACATAAAAATAAAGCCAACGTGCGGCTTCCAGACTGATGACAACATCAAAAAAGGACTCGGTCAGTCCCCTCGCCCCGTTTGGGGAGAGGGTTAGGGTGAGGGGAACAGGCCAGCATCGGTGCGAAAAATTACCCTCACCCCGACCCTCTCCCTGGAAGGGAGAGGGAGAAAACGGTGCTCATGTTAATGACAGGGTACACGGCTTAGGCAGATTAAAAATTATCCACCCCGCTGCTTATCATGCCGATAATTCACCCAGGCGTTGATAATAAACGTCATCACCAGAATGCCAAACACCACGCCCAGCGAGACGGCGATTGGAATATGGTAGAAGTCGACAATCAGCATCTTGATACCGATAAACACCAGAATCACCGCCAGGCCATATTTGAGCATCGAGAAACGCTCTGCTACGCCCGCCAGCAGGAAATACATCGCACGCAGGCCGAGGATCGCAAACAGGTTTGAGGTCAGCACAATGAACGGGTCAGTGGTCACGGCGAAGATAGCCGGAATGCTATCCACGGCGAAAATCACGTCGCTCAATTCCACCAGAATCAGTACCAGCATCAGCGGTGTGGCGTACAGCAATCCATTCTTACGCACAAAGAAATGCTCGTTGTCGATGGTGTCGGTCATGCGCAAATGACCGCGTAGCCAGCGCACCAGCGGCTTGTCGCCAATGCCTGATTCATCTTCATGGGCGAGCGCCATCTTCACGCCGGTAAACAGCAGGAAGGCACCGAAGATATACAGGATCCAGTCGAACTGCGAAATTAGCCAGCTGCCAGTGAAGATCATGATGGTACGCAGAACAATCGCCCCGAGCACGCCATACACCAGCACGCGGCGTTGTAATGCCGCCGGAACAGAGAAATAGCTGAACAACATCAGCCAGACAAAGACGTTATCGACCGCCAGCGATTTCTCAATCAGATAACCTGTGAGAAAGGCCAGTGCCTGTGGATCGGCAACGGCGCGACCTTCGGTTTGCACCAGATACCACCAGAAAGCGGCGTTAAACAGTAACGACAGCGTCACCCAGACCAGCGACCAGGCCGCAGCCTGTTTCATGGTCATGGCATGTGCCCCACGACGCCCCTGCAACAACAGGTCGATAGCCAGCATAATGGCGACAACAACAGCGAATCCGCCCCATAGCAACGGCGTGCCGACAGTATTCATAGAAGTTCCTTACACATAAAAAAACGGCCAACGTCGGAAGACGTCAGCCGCTGCTTTTTATGCATAGACCTCGCCTTCCGGCAAGGTCTCACTTACAACAAAAAAGGAATACGTCTGCGTATTCCTTTCGGGTTGCCCGGTGACCGGATGTGGTTTTTCACACATCGTAATGACGATCGACCGGCAATGAAGTTACTCCCCTTTGCAGGTAACAAAGTATGACAGACCATTCAGCCAGTCAATGGTCTGTTACATACCTTTTACACTGTTTTACTTTGGCAATTATAGTTTTACGCTATCTGCCGGAAAAATCACCCCAGTCTGGCGGCGGATCTCGGTCAGCAGTTTGGCGGTGATGCGACTGACCGCCAGCCCCGGATGATCCACCAGATGCTCATCCACCAGGGTAGCGAACAGCTCTGCTTCGTAGAGCATGGTATTAATATGCTGCGGCTGGGTGAGATCCTGCATTTGGCTGCCACGCGGCACGAAGCACACTTTCTGGCATTCAGACAGTTTTTCAATCACCAGCGATCCTGCTTCGCCCTGAATCTCGCTCGCCAGGACAGAATCACTGACTTTTGAGTGCTGCAAGGTGACGCTGAAATCACCGTAATCCATCACCACCACGCCGTGGGCATCTACACCGCTTGCCAGCAAACTGGCGGTTGCCTGCACGCTTTTCGGCTCACCAAATAACGCCACCGCCGACGCCAGGCAGTAAAAGCCGATATCCATAATTGAACCGTTAGAGAATGACGGATTAAAGGTGTTGGGATTTTCACCGTCCAGGTAACGTTGATAGCGCGAGGAATACTGGCAATAGTTGAAAAAGACTTTACGCAATTTGCCGACTTTCGGCAGCGCCTGGCGCAGCAAATGAAAGTTCGGCAGGCAGGCGGTTTTAAATGCCTCAAACAGCACCACCTGATTTTCCCGCGCACAGGCAATGGCGGCATCCACTTCCGCCAGATTCGACGCCAGTGGTTTCTCGCAAATCACATGAATTTTATGGCTAAGGAAAAGTTGTGTCTGGGAAAAGTGCAGGGCATTCGGGCTGGCAATATACACCGCGTCAATGGCATCGCTTTCCGCCATCGCTTCCAGCGAGGTAAACAGATGCTCGACAGAAAAATCATTGGCGAAGTGCTGAGCCTGCTCAAGGCTGCGGGAATATACGGCGGTTAACTTGTATTTACCGCTCTCATGGGCGGCCTCGACGAACTGGCGAGTGATCCAGTTCGTACCAATCACAGCGAAACGTATCATAACGCGTGGATACTCCATAAAGGGATTCTGTCGTCAATGTAGCACGCCTTTTTCATCTTCGACGTGCGCAGATACGCATTATTCTTTTGCCGGACAGCCATGCTCACTAAACGGCCCAATCATGACCGATGGCCCGAGATATTTCGGCTGGCGATGGAGGATTTTGGCGTCAATCACGGCGCTGACACGAGCGAGTTTCTCCCGCAGTTGAGTATAAAAACCGTGCTTCATATTGAGGTCAGGCGCGTTAAAACCGATAGCGTCGATGCCGTACTGTTTTGCCAGCCAGATGGCGCGTTGATTATGAAATTCTTGCGAGATAATGGTGATATGGTTTTCACCAAAAACCTTTTTGGCACGCACTACCGAATCCAGCGTTGAGAATCCGGCATAGTCGCAGAAGATCACTTTCGCCGGTACGCCTTTAGCGATCAAAGCCTGCTGCATACCTGAGGCTTCATCGTAATTTTTACGTCCGTTATCGCCACTTACCAGTAGCCATTTCACTTTTCCGGCGTGGTACAACGCTGCTGCGGTATCAATACGTCGGGTAAAGTAGCGATTACCCGGCCTGGCCCCCAGCAATAAGCCCACGTTACGCGCCGGAACTGCGTTGACATCGCTCCAGGTCAGCTGCTTGCTGGCGTTGACCATAACGCGATCGGCAATAAAAATGGTCGCTCCTGCTATAAGCAACAACAAACAGCCAATCTTAAGAGTCCGGCGAGAAAAACAAATACGGAGAAGAAGGCGGGGCTGCATGGTCGTTATCCTTAACGAAAGGGGGGAGGTCGATTTTAGGCGCTAAAGAAAGAAAAGATAACGCCTGACATCATTTTCAGATTTTGTCCTGCCCAAGCGACAACTGCGTTAGCCACAGCCGGGTGTCGAACTCAAGCTGGTGGTACTGCGGCTCCATATGGCAGCACAACTGGTAAAACGCTTTGTTATGCTCTTTCTCCTTCAGGTGCGCCAGTTCGTGCACCACGATCATACGTAAAAACGGTTCCGGCGCGTTGCGAAACACAGTAGCGACGCGGATCTCTGCTTTTGCTTTCAGCTTGCCGCCCTGCACACGAGAAACAGCGGTATGTAACCCGAGCGCGTTTTTTAGCACATGGATCTTATTGTCATACATCACTTTATTGATCGGCGGGGCATTGCGCAGAAACTGATTTTTTAGATCCTGAGTATATTGCCAGAGGGCTTTATCGGTGGCGTAGTCGTGTGTTCCCGGATAGCGTTTTGCCAGCACATCGCCCAGACGCTGTTCGTTAATCAGCGTTCGCACCTGGGAAAGTAGCTGCTCGGGATAACCCTGAAGATAAGTAAGATTGTTCATAACCGCCCACGAAAAAGAGAAAAAGGGTATACTCACGCACCCTTTTCAGGGGCAACGTCGAAATTTTATCATTCAGGAGGGCCGATGAGCCACTTAGACAACGGTTTCCGTTCACTGACACTACAACGTTTTCCGGCGACGGATGACGTTAACCCGCTACAGGCGTGGGAAGCGGCGGATGAATATTTGCTGCAACAGTTGGACGACACAGAAATCCGCGGCCCGGTGTTGATCCTGAATGATGCCTTTGGTGCGTTAAGCTGCGCGCTGGCGGAACATAAGCCGTACAGCATTGGCGACTCATACATCAGTGAACTGGCGACGCGCGAGAATTTACGCCTCAACGGGATTGATGAGTCGAGCGTGAAGTTTCTCGACAGCACCGCCGACTACCCGCAACAGCCGGGTGTGGTGCTGATCAAAGTGCCGAAAACACTGGCATTGCTGGAACAGCAACTGCGTGCGCTGCGCAAAGTGGTCACGTCGGATACACTTATTATTGCCGGTGCCAAAGCCCGTGACATTCACACTTCCACGCTGGAGCTGTTCGAGAAAGTGCTCGGCCCGACCACCACTACGCTGGCATGGAAAAAAGCGCGCCTGATTAATTGCACTTTCAATGAACCGCCGCTGGCCGATGCGCCGCAGACCGTTAGCTGGAAGCTGGAAGGTACTGACTGGACTATCCACAACCATGCGAATGTCTTCTCCCGCACCGGGCTGGATATTGGCGCACGCTTCTTTATGCAACATCTGCCAGAGAATCTCGAAGGTGAGATTGTCGATCTCGGCTGTGGTAACGGCGTTATTGGCCTGACGCTGCTTGATAAAAACCCGCAGGCGAAAGTGGTGTTTGTCGATGAATCGCCGATGGCGGTCGCTTCCAGCCGAATGAATGTTGAAACCAACATGCCAGAGGCGTTGGATCGCTGCGAGTTTATGATCAACAACGCGCTCTCCGGAGTGGAGCCTTTCCGCTTTAATGCTGTGCTCTGCAACCCGCCGTTTCATCAGCAACATGCGCTGACCGATAACGTCGCCTGGGAGATGTTCCACCACGCCCGCCGCTGCCTGAAAATCAACGGCGAACTGTATATCGTTGCCAACCGTCACCTGGATTACTTCCATAAACTGAAGAAGATTTTCGGCAACTGCACCACCATCGCCACGAATAATAAATTTGTGGTGCTGAAAACAGTGAAGCTGGGGCGTCGTCGGTAAGATTGGGAGTTACCTGCCGGATGCGGCGTTAACGCCTTATCCGGCCTACGTTCAGCACGTTACTCCCAGGCCGGATAAGACGCGGCAAGCGTCGCATCCGGCAATGTCTGCCCAGTTCTGGAATCGCGCTTCCATAAAACAAAAAATCCCTGTCACCATCCTCTACATTCTCTTGTTTAGCGTTGTTCAACGTTTATGCTACATACGTGAAGTTATGACGCATAAAGAATACGATTTCTTTACCGCTGTTCATCGTACTAAGGGGAAAAAATGATTGCGATTGCCGACATCTTGCAAGCAGGAGAAAAGCTAACTGCGGTGGCACCTTTTCTGGCGGGTATTCAGAACGAGGAACAATACGCCCAGGCGCTGGAACTGGTAGATCATCTGCTGCTCAACGATCCTGAAAACCCCTTGCTGGATCTGGTGTGTGCCAAAATAACCGCGTGGGAAGAATCAGCGCCCGAATTTGCGGAATTTAATGCCATGGCTCAAGCCATGCCTGGCGGTATAGCCGTGATTCGTACCCTTATGGATCAATATGGTTTAACCCTTTCCGATCTGCCGGAAATTGGCAGTAAATCTATGGTGTCACGCGTTTTGAGCGGGAAGAGGAAATTAACGCTGGAACACGCTAAAAAATTGGCAACGCGATTCGGCATTTCTCCCGCCTTGTTTATTGATTAACGCGACGTGCCGGATGCGTTGCATCCGGCGCTTCAAATAACGATTTAAATCTCCAGCGCCAGCCGTGTTCCCTGGGCAATTGCCCGTCGTGCGTCCAGCTCCATAGCCACATCGCAGCCGCCAATTAAATGCACAGTTTTCCCGCTATCAATCAGCGGTTGCGCCAGCGCGCGGTTTGGCTCTTGCCCTGCGCAGATCACCACATTGTCCACTGCTAATACCTGCGTTTCGCCGTTGATCACCACATGCAGCCCGTCATCGTCAATCTTCTGATAACTTACGCCTGGGATCATTTTCACACCCCGCGAGAGCAGGGTGGTGCGATGGATCCAGCCGGTGGTTTTGCCTAACCCCTGTCCCGGTTTGCTGGCTTTGCGCTGGAGCATCACAATTTGCCGTGGGCTACGCGGGATCTGCATTCCCTGCGGGCTTAAGCCACCAGCCTGTTGTAGGCTGCTGTCGATCCCCCACTCATTACAGAACCTGGCGATATTCTGGCTGGTGGATTCGCCCGGCTGACTTAAATACATCGCCGTATCAAAACCAATCCCGCCACAACCGATGATGGCAACCTTGTTGCCTACCGGCGCTTTGTCGCGCAGTACATCGAGATAACTCAATACCTTCGGATGATCGATCCCGTCGATAGGCGGAACGCGCGGCACGATCCCACTGGCGAGGATCGTTTCATCGAACGCCTGTAACTGATCCGCCGTCACGGTGTGATTGAGTTTCAGCGTCACGCCCGTCACTTCGATCATCCGGTGGTAATAGCGCAGCGTTTCGTAAAACTCCTCTTTGCCGGGGATCTGTTTGGCGATATTAAACTGCCCGCCGATCTCGCTGTGGGCATCAAACAATGTTACCTGATGCCCACGCGCCGCCGCGTTAATGGCAAACGCCAGCCCAGCAGGTCCCGCACCGACCACCGCCAGATTTTTTTTCTGCACGGCAGGAAGGATTGGCATTTTGGTTTCGTGGCAGGCGCGAGGATTCACCAGGCACGAGGTGACTTTGCCAACGAAGATCTGATCGAGGCAGGCCTGATTGCAGCCAATGCAGGTGTTGATCTCATCGGCTCGCCCCGATTGCGCTTTTGACAGCAGTTCCGCATCAGCAAGAAACGGTCGTGCCATCGATACCATATCGGCATCGCCGCGCGAGAGAATATCGTCGGCAACCTGCGGATCGTTAATCCGGTTGGTGGTCACCAGCGGCAGCGAGACGTGGCCTTTCAGTTTGCGCGTGACCCAAGTAAATGCGCCGCGCGGCACGGGCGTGGCAATGGTCGGAATACGTGCTTCATGCCAGCCAATGCCGGTGTTGATAATGGTCGCGCCCGCCGCTTCAATGGCCTGCGCCAGTTCTACCGTTTCGGCAAAAGTGCCGCCGCCTTCGACCAGGTCGAGCATCGACAACCGGTAGATAATAATGAAGTCGTTGCCGACGCGTTCGCGCACCGTACGCACTACTTCTACGGCAAATCGCATCCGGTTGCGGTAATCGCCGCCCCACTGGTCACTACGCTGATTGGTGCGCAGCGTCAGAAATTCGTTGATCAAATACCCTTCGGACCCCATTACCTCTACACCGTCGTATCCTGCCTCCCGTGCCAGTTGCGCGCAGTGGGCGAAATCGTCGATCAGTTGCAGGATCTCTTCATGCGTGAGTTCGTGAGGAACGAAACGGTTGATGGGGGCCTGCAATGCGGAGGGAGCGACCAGATGCGGTTGGTAGCTGTAGCGCCCGGTATGCAAAATTTGCAGGGCTATTTTGCCGCCTTCCTGATGTACCGCTTCGGTAATGGTGCGATGGTGTGGGATCTGGCTGGCGTCGTTGAGCATTGCGCCACCTTCCATGCCAACGCCTGTTAAATCTGGTGCAATGCCGCCGCTGACAATCAGCGCCACGCCGTGACGGGCGCGTTCGGCATAAAACGCTGCCAGCCGCTCGGCACCGTCCGGGTATTCCTCCAGCCCGGTGTGCATTGAGCCCATCAACACGCGGTTTTTTAACGTGGTAAAACCTAAATCCAGCGGGGCGAACAGCGACGGGTAGCTCATAAAATTGTCCAGTATGTAAAATAATTGTTATGTGGTCGGATGAGTTCTAATTTAGCCGTCGCCGGAGAAAAGGGAAAAGGGGAGTGCGGGGTTTGTGATGGGATTCAAAAAGAATACGCCCGGTGGTAACGCCGGATGCGACGCTTGCCGCGTTTTATCCGGCCTGGGGGATTGCACATGTAGGGCGGATAAGGCGTTCACGCCGCATCCGCCAGTGGCACGGTGCAGATGCCGGATGCGACGCTTGTCGCGTTTTATCCGGCCAGGAGGATTGCACATGTAGGGCGGATAAGGCGTTTACGCCGCATCCGCCAGCAGTTGCAAATTATTGCTTACGGAAAAAATCGTTATACAACATATACAAATGCGCGGCACTCCAGGAGAAATTTGGTGCGCCTTGCTGTGCGCCAGTCAGCGGGTTGTAATTCTCCTGAATTGGGCCATCGGCGGTTAATCCTTTGGCGTGACGGAAGAACGTATCCGCCAGTTTCAGGGCATCATCGCGATAACCGTAACGCTCCATCCCTTTCAGACCAAACCAGAACTGATCCACCCATACGCGCCCACGCCAGTAGATATCAGCGCCAAAAGCCGGATTGGTTAACGCCGCCGTTCCCAGCGGGACAAAGGTGTTGAACTCTTTAGGATCGAGCATCACCTTCACCACCGCGTCGGCATTGGCCTGCGTTGCCGCACCGTTAAACAGCGGCGACCAGCCTTCCGGCCCTTTACCGCGCTCAACAATCGGTTTGCCCGCGCAGCCGTTCGCCAGTGGTTTATCTTCAATACGTACGTCATAGTAGAACTGGGTAGTCGGGTCGAACATACAGGTGTTGATGTAGTCCGCGAGCTGCTGTGCCAACTGGCGATAGCGTTTGGCCTCTTCTGGCTTACCGAGGATGGTTGCCATCTCCGCCAGATAATGGTTATCGCTGTACATATAGCTGGCCTGATCCACCGACTCCTGCAATAGCGAGTAGCCCAGCAACGTTCCGTCCTGACTGCGGTTTTCGGCGAATTTCACCGTCCAGTCGCTACGTTTGCCGCCATTAGCGACATATTTATCCAACTGTTCTTTGTCGATAAAACCAAAGACGGCGGCATCATCACGCCCCGATTCCCACGACGCAGCGACCTGTGCCGGAATTTCCAGACTGTCGTACTGGCCTTTCTCCACCACGCGGGCGTAGTTGTTCAGCCCAGACTGCGTCTCTTCTTTGTTGCCTTTCTTCACCGTAAACAGCATCTCGCCGCTCTCAGTGTTGTGGGCTTTGTCGCGGGTCGCGCCATATTCCGGCACGCCGTTGCCGTTGTGATCGCGGTTACGTAACCACCAGTCGTGATAGGCCACCAGTTTCGGGTACATCTCTGCCAACCAGGCTTTATCCTGGGTGACGTTGTACACTTCCATCACCGACCAGGCGGCAAGGCTGGGTTTGGTATTACGTTCGTTCCAGTTGCCGCCATCGCCACCACGCTCGGGGCTAAGGTTCCACGCTATCAGGTCGGGGACAAAGCCCACATCCTGCGGACGCACGCTATCGCCAGGCTGGATCTGCCAGGAGAAGACCGCGCGGATATTCTCTTTGGCGATGTCCGGATTGAAATGCGCCATCGCAAACGCCTGCTTCCAGGTATCCCACGGCCAGGTCTGATTGCCGGAGAACCAGCGCCCGGTCACCGACGGTGTAACGGTGTTAAATTTCACCGCACCGCCCGGTGAGCGCCAGTTACCGTTGAGCGTTTCGATCGCTTTCACCGCGACGCGCGTCTGTTCCGGCGTCGCATCCGGATTGGTTAACCCTTTCTTCAGGTATTCTTCCCAGCGTTGCTGCGAGGCGGTGAGATAAAACGCCGGACGCGCCAGAATATCGCGGATCTGCATTTGCTCTTTGCTAACTTCCTGAGCGGTCAGCAGATGGGAATAGGTGGTGTAGAGCGTGGTCGAACCGTTGATATGCGCCTTACTGGTAAAGCGATTACCGTTGATTTCAGTCTGCACCGGCAGGGATTTATGCACCTGATATTCCGATTCGCCGGAGGTCAGCAGATCCCAGGTGGCGCGCACTTTGCCAAAGGTGACTTTCAGGCCATCACGGGTGGCGCTGATTTTGCGCTGATAGTCAGGGTATTCGCCAGCAATGGTTTTATCGGAAAGCGGTTTCCCTTCTTTCGCTTCCAGTTTTTCCAGCAGTTCGCCGTCCCACACCAGATCCAGCGGTTTATTGCTGGTGATTTTGGTTTCCAGTAGTGACGTGCGCGGCGTGGCGAAGCGCAGAGTCATTTCGACTTGCACATCTTTTGCTGTCAGTTTTTGCACCAGCGCACCGGGAATACTGTATGCCTCCAGCGTAAAGTCGACTTTCTTGCCGTCCTGCCAGACGGTCAGGCGGTCGAAATTGCTGGCCATAAAGTTGATGTACTCTTCCGTCAGCAGCGCAACGCCCGGAAAGCCGCCCATGGTGTTAGGGCCGTCTGGCAACAGATGACCATGCCAGGCTCCGAGATCGAAAAACGGATTAAAACGCTGGTGATCGTCGTAATCGTAATCCTTCATGTACTGCGGCGCGCCAGTACGGTTAATCACGTTTTTATAATTGTCGGCGTTAGCGGCATGGGCGGAAAAACTTATCAGCAGAGCGCAGGTTACTGGCGTTAAAATAGTTTTTATTTTCATGAAATTACAGTCCTTATTACCAGTAGAAATATTGCATCAGGAAGATTTGGTCGCTGGGATTGTGAGAGGCATTTTTCATGTAGAAGCGGCTATCAAAAGCCGTGGCGAAACGTCCGCCGCCGTATTCGTACCAGATACCAAACTGCATGAAAGAGGTGGTTTCATCGTCAGCGTGGTCAGGGCGATGTTTGGCGTAGGTATAAGCGGTGGAGAGATAAACGCCCTTTAACGCTTCATACATGGCGCTCACCATCATCCCACTTTCACTTCCCGGTACGTCCAGCCCGTCGGCGCGTCCGGTATGGTGCCAGGCGCGAGCGGCAAAGTTAGGAGTTAGCAGGCCCGTGAGATAGAGCTGTCCTGTGCCGTCGGTGATTTCCAGACCGTTCATCCAGGTGATGCCTTCGGCAAGGTCATACTGGATGTAACCGTTCATCATTGCCGGATAGGTGTATTTGTCGTCATAGCGATCGTACTTGCCAAAATGTAGCCAGGCTTTGCTTTCGTCATGATGTCCGGCAGGTGTGGCGGTGACGCTATAACGAAAGTTGCCGCTTAAGTTCTGCACCTTCAGCGCGGTCATAATGTCGCGGGTATTGGGAATGACGTAGCCCAGATCGGGGGTGAAGTCGCCCCACCATTGCAGGTCATCCAGCGAGGAATCCTGACGCAGACTGAGCATGATTTCGGTGCCATCATTGGTACGATAACCGCCATAGAAACGGTTAATTCCGCCCTCGAAACCACCCCAGCTATGGTCTGGCACCCAGGCATTGCCGTCGTGGTCGGCCTGCACGGTCCAGCCTTCGCCGTAAATCAGGCCGAACCAGGAGCCGTACTTCATCTCCAGGCCACCTTCAATATAGGTACCGTCGCTGTATTTATGTTTATTCTCACCCTCTAAATCCATATATCCACCAACCCCTAATTCGCCGTAAAAACGAAATGAAGGAGAAGATGTCGAGGTAATTGCAGGTGTTTTTGTGTCGTCATGTTCTGCCGGACGTGCTTCTTCTCCTGCCGCAGAAAAGGCGTAGCAAAACGGCAGAGCAAGTAATGCTCTGCATGGTGCAGTGATTAATTTCATTGTGTTAATCCATGAGCTAAAGAAAAAGTACAGCCTTTTATCGTTGTAATTATAAAAATATAAAGGCAGAAACTATTTTCCCTCTCCTCATCCAGGAAGAGGGAAAATGCCTGCTCATTTTTTATTATTCTGCTTAATCAACATTGCTGGCTGGCGTCGCTTCAATATGGCGCTCTTCAGCCGTTAATCCCTTTATATATTTACTGTATTTCCACCACGCAAAGCCGAGGAAGATAACAATACCGCCGACGTTATAAAAAATGATGGTCAGAATATTCGCGCCAGTCGGGAATGTCGAAGCGACAAACCCTACGGCAAATATCGCAATCAGCATTGAAACAACGATAATACCGGTGCGGCGGGAGCCCATACGGAAATCGCGTGGCAGGTGATCTAATTTGGCGCGTAAATTCAGGTAAGCCAGCATGATGAATAACGGCGGAAGCATGGACGCTGCGGCGGTCATATTAATAATAGTATTCATCAGATCCTGCACGGTATTGGAACCGAGCATCGGGATAATCATCAGCGGGATGACGATCAGGAACTGGATCCACGCTGCGCGCGCCGGAACGCCGTTTTCGTTCAGTTCGACGGTTTTCTTACCAAAGATGCCTTCCGGGATTTCGGAGAAGAAAATTTTCACCGGCGTTGCGGTCCACATCAGCAGGGAACCGAACATCGCGGTAAAGGACACCAGACCGACAAAGCGATTCATCAACGCTTCCGGTAGACCAAAATACGCCGCCATGCCGTGGAATACCTGCACCGATCCGCCGGTAAATTTCAACTCTTTGCTGCTGACGAAGACGTTAATCAGCACCGAGGAGACGGAATACAGTACGCCGATAAAAATCCCGGCGAGGATGATCACTTTAACGAACGATTTCGAACCGCCTTTGACGTCGTTAACGTACACAGCGACGGACTCCGCGCCACCTGCGGCCATAAAGATCCAGGTGGTAACGCCGAGGAACGCCCAGTTGAAGTTCGGGATCATCGCGTCAACGGTGATGGGGTCAGCAGGCTGTACGCCGCCAACCAGCGCCGTACCTGCCAGTAAAATGTAGGAGAGCGTTAACAGCAGCATCAGCGTTGAAGTGACGGAGGTAATTGGCCCCAACATTTTCGCCCCGTTGGTGGAAACCCAGGTGGAGAAGGCGAACAGCACCATACTGATAATGGTGGTGGCAACCGGCGTCATAATATATTCGTATCCGAGGAAGGCATACGAAGCATAAGCAATAACGCGCGGCAACAGTGAGGTGAAAAAGAACAGGTTTACGAACCAGTAGGTATAGGCAGTAATAAATGCCCAACGTCCGCCCAGCGAACTTTTTACCCACGCGTAGACACCGGCTTCTGAGTTTTTATTTAACGAAACAAATTCTGCGATGATCAGACAGAAGGGAATAAAATAAAAAATCGTCGCGAGGAAAAACATCGGTGCCGAGGCCAGTCCAAGCTCAATATTATTATTGATAACGTTGTTAAAGCTGTAAACGGCGGCAAAAGTCAGCGAGAGCAAGCCGAATTTGCCGATTGTATTACGTTTGGTATCAGACATAACACATCTCCGAAAATGTGTAGGGTAGCGGTGGCGGCAAACTCCTTTTGCCGCCGTAGTTGTTATTTGTTATGGAAATAACCATCTTCGATGGTGACTTTGAGAACCACTTTTTTGACCGCGTTATTGCAGATAAACCGATACGCTTCATGGATATCGCAAATAACGATTTGCCCTTCGTGGACCTCAACGGTTTCTCCGCAGCCTTTTAAATATTCACGGTCAGTTTCATCACGATAATATTCCACTACCTGTAATGTCTCTTTCGGCACATATTCAATTTTTTGCTGCCCTTGCAGGTAGTAATGCACTTCAAAATAGCGTCGATGCCCGGTAAATAGCGCATCGGTCGCGGAGTCTGTCTCCACGCGGTAAGTCAATGAGTCACCGATGGAGTGGGCGACGCCAGGCTGAATGTTGTCGATATTTTCAATCGCTTCAACGCAGCGTTGCCACTTCTTGCCAGAGGCGTAAATCTGGCGGAACTGTTCTAAGTTATCGATGATCCTCATTGCTTATTCTCGCTGTGCAAATTCGTGGAAAAGAACCCTGCGCCGAACTCATACGACGCCAGGCTTTGCGCGGTAGCTTCTCCGCCAGAAACCGGCAGCAACGTAAAGCCGTAGCTGAAGTCACGGAACCAGACGCGCCAGGAGTCCAGCACCTCGCTGCCCCAGGAGTTGGAGCCGAGGCCAAGCAGCTGGTGATCGAGGTTCAGGGTGATGTCATCACTGCGCTGCAGCTCGTTACAGTGCTGGGCAGCGTGGATGTTTTCCTGGGTATAGTGCCAGGCGCTGAAGTTAATTGGGCGCTGCGGAACCACCAGCAAACCGTTGCCGTGGCGGTTAGTCAGTGCCGTCCAGCGGACATGCTGACGGTTGCCGTTGTTCTGCGGGAAGGGATAGTTCTCGAACATGGCATCGACGGTGCTGCGCCAGATATCGATGATGTTAGCCTGCTGGCTGTCGGCGTAGTTTTCGCCCGGTCCACGACCGTAATACGCCACCTGATCGTATTCGCCGTTAATCCCCATGGTGAAACCGATGCACGGAATGATGTGCGGATAGTCGCCGTAACGCTCGCCGGAAAGCGCCACGTTAACCTGGCCATCGGCAGCGATGCGCCAGATGTAGGTGCAGCGCATCCCGAAGTCAAACACCGGCGGGGCAATAACTGTGCGGCTGATGATCAACACTTCACCATCGCTCTGTTCTACGGCAAAGTCGCGCAGATGTTCCTGCATGATCTGCAAATGATTCGGTTGCCACAGCCCTTCGTACTCCTGCTTGTGGTTGTCGATCATTGGCTTGAAGAAGTTGATCTTTGGCTCGCGGGTCAGCAGCGACTCGCCATTCACCTGCCAGGATGTCGGTTTGCCACTCATTTTTGAGAAGGTGATCGCGAAGTTGTAGCCGCGAACGGTGCAGCTCAAACGATCGTCTTCCAGCGTCAGCGGACGCGCATTATTTGGTGCGAAAGGCACTGGTTGCGCGGTGTTTTCCTTCAGCGGGAACTGATAAGTGGCGATAGAATGCCCGGCTTCGCTGTAGCGGGTGCGGGAATCTTTGGTCACCGTAATGTTGAGGAACGCTTCGCGGGCGTCCAGCTGCGGCAGCGTGATCTGCAAGGGGGCTTCGCTGTTCGGCGCAACGTCGCGCAGTTTAATCTGCTGCGTCGCGAGCGTTTCACCTTCGACGCGCACCTCTGCGTGCAGGGTGTAGTCATCAAGCGTGGTAAACCACAGTTTATTTTCGACTTTCAGCTCGCCGCGAGTCAGATCCAGCGCGTGGATTTTTACCGGCGCGATAACCTGTTTGTACTCTTTCAGGCCCGGTCCCGGCGTCTGATCGGAATAGATCAAACCATCAAGACAGAAGTTATAGTTGTTGGGATAGTCGCCGTAGTCGCCGCCGAATTTATACCAGACGTTGCCGTTGTCATCCTGCGCCTGGATCCCGTGGTCGCACCACTCCCAGACATAATGTCCCTGAATACAATCGTGCTTATAGAAGACGTTCTGGTACTCCGTCAGCCCGCCTGGTCCGTTCCCCATCGCATGAGCATATTCACAGATGATGCGCGGCTTCGGATGCGGGTATTCACCAAACTCATTCATCAGCGGCACGCGGGTGTACATGGTGGAAATAATATCGACCACTTCAGCATCGCGATCTTCTTCGTAATGCACCAGTCGCGTGTCATCCAGCGCCTTCGCTGCGTGGTACATCGCGCGGATGTTACAGCCATAGCCGGATTCATTGCCCAGCGACCAGATGATGATCGACGGATGGTTTTTCTGCGCGTGAATATGGCGAACAATGCGCTCGACGTAGACTTTTTCCCACTGCGGATCGTCGGTAATACGGCTGATATCGCCGACATTAGCAAAGCCGTGCGATTCGACGTCGGTTTCCGCCATCACAAACAAGCCGTAGATATCACACAGTTCGTAAAAACGCGGATCGTTCGGGTAGTGAGCGGTACGCACGGAGTTGATATTGTGCTGCTTCATCAACTGGAGATCTTTCTCGACGCGATCCATTCCAACGGCGCGGCCTTTGCGATGATCGTTGTCGTGACGGTTGACGCCGTGCAGCATCACATAACGGTTATTGATCCAGAACAGACCGTCGCGCACTTTGATATCACGGAAGCCAACGCGTTGTGGCACCACTTCCAGAACGTTGCCGTTGGCGTCTTTCAGCGTCATGACCAGATGGTAAAGATAAGGGGATTCTGCTGACCATTGCTGCGGCTGTTCGACAGTAAAAGCAAAGCTGGCGCTGGTCAGTTTTTCAATTGCCAAATGATCAATGGCGCTGCTGTGCACCACGCGTTCGCCATCAAACAGGGTATATTCCAGCGTCGTGACGACAGGGGAGGCGGCGAGATTTTCCAGCACCACTTCGCAGGAAAGCGTGGCATCGCAATAGGCTTCGTCAAAGTCGGTACGCACAGTGAAATCGTTAATATGCGTTAGGTGTTTTCCGACCAGATAAACATCGCGGAAGATCCCCGCTGACCACCACATATCCTGGTCTTCCACGTAGGTAGAGTCCGCCCACTGCATCACGCGCACACACAACAGGTTGTCGCCGGTTTTAACCATCGCGCTGATGTCAAACTCTGCGGTCAGGCGACTGCCCTTGCTGAAACCCACATACTGACCGTTAACATAGACTTCAAAATAGGTTTCGACGCCGTCAAATTTAATCAGCGTCTGTTTACCCTGCCAGCCGTCGCTGAGGGTGAAAATACGTTGATAGGCACCGGTTGGGTTATCGCTGGGGACAAACGGCACATCGATGGGGAACGGAAAACCTTCGTCGGTATATTGCAGTTTGCCGTGACCTTCCATTTGCCACATGGCGGGGACGGTAATATGCCCCCAGTCAGCCATTAACTCAGAGGTGAAGGCTTCTGGTACTTGCAGCGGATGGTCAAAAAAGTGGAAATTCCACTGACCGCTTAAGGGCAGAAACAGGCTGCTGGTTTCGCGGGCAAAGGTACGCGCTTGCGCAACAGAATCATATGAAAAAAAGTACGCACGCGGCGCAAGTCGGTTTTCGTGGGTGAGCTGAATGTTTTCCCAGCGATTCATAGGGCCTCCCGGTAGAGAGAAATCGGAACCATTCATGGTGATGGTAGTTTGTGTAATTGCTGGGGAGTTTAGTAAAATTTTTACTAAAAAGTAGCAGGTAAATGCATTTACTTTAACTGGATCACGAAAATAAACGGCAGCACTGTCCGGCAAAAACGTTTGCCGGACAGTGTGTAAGGGGATTTAACGGGTCGTGCCGCGCAGTTTTAATTTGCTGGGAACGAAGACTAACAGCGGCAGCGCGCGACCATCGCGGGCTTTTTCATACACCAGGTTAACGCCCTGACTTCCCATCATCTCGGAATGGATGCGCACGGTGGAGAGCGGCGGAAAGGTAAATCGCGCGGTGGGGATATCGTTAACGCTGATAAGCGAAATATCCTGTGGGATGTTCAGGCCTCGTTCATGAATTGCCCGCAGTACGCCGATAGCAATGGAATCGGAAGCAACAAACAGTGCCTTCGGATAGTCTTCCCGCGCCAGCATTTGTTTTGCCAGTTCATAACCCGACGAACTGGAAAAACCGCCGCGCCAGATATCCTCTTCGCGTACCACTTGTTTCAGTCGGCCATATTCCGCAAAGGCGACCTCACGAATATCCGCCTTGCCAGGCTCATCTTCACCGCCAATAAAACCAATACGATTAACGCCCTGGTTGATATAGAAGTCGATGATTTCTTTACTGATGCGTGCCAGATCGATATCCACCGCATCGTAACCGCTGCCGGGTTCGTGAAAGTCGATAAAACAGATATTGTCGGTCAACGCGCTGGCAGCGGCGCGCAGGGCGGGCGTGGGTTTGCCGACAATTAAAATACCGGTGACGTTTTTAATGTCTGGTAAGCCGCTGTGTTCATAACAGTTGGTGAGCTCGATGCCCAGCTTTTCGCACTGGGTTTCAATGCCGTGGCGGATCGCCAGATAGTAAGGATCGTTGATCTCCAGCTCCTGCTGGTAGCTGTAGATAGCCAGAATATGGTGTTGGTTGACTGCACCTGTCTGGAGTTTACGGGCACTACTGGTCTTGTACTCCAGCTTTTCGGCGATCTCGAGAATGCGATGTTTCGTCTCTTCTTTCACATTCAATGTCGGATCGTCATTTAAGACCCTGGATACTGTCGCCAGGGATACGCCAGCTTCGATTGCGATGTCTTTTAGTGTTGCCATGTTTACCTTTTTTACTTTCCCTGATGTGCGCCCCATTGTAGAGGAAGTGCTTATCGGGTCACCTGTTTTCAGTAAATAAAGCGCGTTTCTTTGACGCTGTAACGGTAACACAGCGGCTCACGAATGTGATCACGCCTGCATTCTCCATTTTTAGCCTACAGGATTGAGAAAAACTTTTTCTATAGTTTAGTAAAATTTTACCCGAAGGGAGGAAACAATGGAAACCGTGGCTTACGCTGATTTTGCACGTCTGGAAATGCGCGTCGGAAAGATTGTGGAAGTGAAACGCCATGAAAACGCCGACAAGCTGTACATCGTACAGGTTGATGTGGGGGAAAAAACACTGCAAACCGTGACCAGCCTGGTGCCGTACTACAGCGAAGAAGAGCTGATGGGGAAAACGGTGGTGGTCTTATGCAATCTGCAAAAAGCGAAAATGCGTGGTGAAACGTCGGAATGCATGCTGTTGTGTGCGGAAACCGATGACGGCAGTGAAAGCGTGTTGTTAACGCCGGAGCGGATGATGCCTGCGGGCGTACGCGTCGTATAAAAAGATCGGATGGCGACGTCGTATCGCCATCCGATTTGATATTACGCTTCTTCGACACTTACTCGCATGGCCGCCAGCGCCTTACGCGCCGCTTTGATCACCAGTTCACACTGTTCAATGGTCAGTGTCAGTGGCGGTTCAATGCGGATCGTTTTGGCGTTATTGAGCGTTCCGGCCACCAGTACGCGCTGGCGGAACATCTCGCTGGCAAAGTTATAGCCGATTTCGTTATCAACAAACTCAATTGCCATCAACATCCCTTTACCACGCGCTTCCTGTACCAGATCGGGATATTCCCGCGCCAGTTGACGGAAACCGTCCAGCAACATATCGCCTTTTTGCTCAGCCTGAGCCGGTAAGTTCTGCTCCAGCAACACATTGATGGTCGCCAGCGCCGCCGCACAGGCCAGCGGGTTGCCGCCAAAGGTGGTGGTATGCAGGAATGGGTTGTCGAACAGAACTGAAAACACCTCTTCAGTGGCGATGGTCGCGCCAATCGGCATCACGCCGCCGCCGAGCGCTTTGGCAAGGCAGAGGATATCCGGCTGTACGTTCTCATGCTCGCAGGCGAACATCTTGCCCGTGCGCCCCATGCCCGTTTGTACTTCATCGAGGATCATCAGTGCGCCGAACTCATCGCATAGCTTACGTACGGCGGTGAGATAGCCCGGCGGCGGCAGAATTACGCCACCTTCACCCTGAATCGGTTCGAGGATCACCGCAGCCACATCATCACCGGTTTTTTTGCACTCGTTAAGAGCCGTGCGCATGGCTTCGATATTGCCAAACGGCACATGACGGAAGCCCGGCAGTAACGGCATAAACGGTTTGCGGAAGGTCGATTTCGCCGTGGCCGACAGCGCGCCAAGTGATTTACCGTGGAACGCGCCGCTGGTGGCAATAAAAGTAAACTTGCCGCGCGGTGACTGGTAAGCTTTCGCCAGCTTCAGCGCTGCTTCAACGGACTCGGTGCCGCTATTACAGAAGAAGCTGTATTTCAGTTTACCGGGCGTTAGCGCAGCAAGGGTTTTCGCCAACATCGCCCGTAACGGATCGAGCAGCTCCTGGCTGTGCAGCGGTTGTTTCGCAAGTTGATTCTGTACGGCGGAAACCACAACTGGATTACGGTGCCCCACGTTGAAAATTCCAAAACCTCCCAGGCAGTCGATAAACTCCTGTCCCTGGGTGTCGACAAGCGTATTTAAACCTCCCGCTTGCCACTCTACGGCTCCGTAATCCCCGCCGGCGGTAACAGATTTGCGATACTCTAAAAACCCCGGATTGACATGCTCTTTGAAGTATTCAATCACCTCTCGGTTAAGTGCTTTCATCTCCTCATGATCCAGCGTTCGCTTCTCAATGAGATTCAGGGCGTGGGCGCTGCACGCTAAAGCCGATGCGCTCGAAGGTAACCTGTTCAAAATATGCTCCGGAGGCTCGCGTATCACATGATACCGATTTAAGTATTGCAGGGATTGCGCCACTCCGGCTGCGATCGCGAAAATCGGGATAAACACAAATTCGGTTATCATTTGTGCAATATTTAATGCTATCTGTTAACATTTGTTGTTATTTTGCACGGTTTTTGTCGGGTATGGATTTGATGATTGCTGCGCAAATGCACGTTTTCAGGGCAATAATTGCCTGATTTTTGGGCAAGATAATTAACGTTTTCGTATAGTAACAGAGTGAAAGTATTTTAAATCAAAGAATTAGATTTGTGCTTTAATCGCAAATTGCGATCTAAATCAAATTAATCGGTTAAAGATAACCGCAGCGGGGCCGACATAAACTCTGACAAGAAGTTAACAACCATATAACCTGCACAGGACGCGAACATGTCTTCTCATCCGTATGTCACCCAGCAAAATACCCCGCTGGCGGACGATACCACTCTGATGTCCACTACCGATCTGCAAAGCTATATCACTCATGCTAATGACACTTTTGTGCAGGTGAGCGGCTTTACCTTGCAAGAGTTACAAGGGCAGCCGCACAACATGGTGCGTCACCCGGATATGCCAAAAGCGGCGTTTGCGGATATGTGGTTCACCCTGAAAAAAGGGGAGCCCTGGAGCGGCATCGTGAAAAATCGCCGCAAAAATGGCGACCATTATTGGGTGCGGGCCAATGCGGTACCGATGGTGCGCGAGGGAAAAATCAGTGGCTATATGTCGATTCGTACCCGGGCGACGGATGAAGAGATTGCGGCGGTGGAGCCGCTGTACAAAGCGCTGAACGCCGGACGTACCAGTAAGCGTATTCATAAAGGCCTGGTGGTGCGTAAAGGCTGGCTGGGTAAACTGCCTTCATTACCGCTTCGCTGGCGGGCGCGTGGAGTGATGACCCTGATGTTTATCTTGCTGGCGGCCATGCTTTGGTTTGTTGCTGCCCCGGTGGTGACGTATTTCCTCTGTGTGTTAGTGGTATTGTTGGCAAGCGCTTGTTTTGAATGGCAGATTGTGCGCCCGATAGAAAATGTCGCCCGTCAGGCACTGAAGGTGGCGACCGGAGAGCGTAATAGTGTTGAGCACCTGAATCGCAGCGATGAGCTGGGGCTGACATTACGCGCGGTAGGGCAGCTTGGCCTGATGTGCCGTTGGCTAATTAACGATGTCTCAAGCCAGGTGTCCAGTGTCAGAAATGGCAGTGAGACGCTGGCGAAAGGCACCGATGAACTGAACGAACATACCCAGCAGACAGTTGATAACGTTCAGCAAACGGTGGCGACCATGAACCAAATGGCGGCGTCGGTGAAACAGAACTCTGCCACGGCGTCGGCTGCCGATAAACTTTCTATCACCGCCAGTAATGCGGCAGTGCAGGGTGGGGAGGCGATGACCACGGTGATCAAGACAATGGACGATATCGCCGACAGTACCCAGCGCATTGGCACCATTACTTCGCTGATTAACGATATTGCATTTCAGACCAATATTCTGGCCCTGAATGCGGCGGTGGAAGCGGCGCGTGCCGGCGAACAGGGCAAAGGTTTTGCAGTGGTGGCAGGGGAAGTGCGTCATTTAGCCAGCCGCAGCGCTAATGCTGCCAACGATATTCGCAAGCTGATTGATGCCAGTGCTGATAAGGTGCAATCCGGTTCGCAGCAGGTACACGCCGCCGGACGGACGATGGAAGATATTGTGGCACAGGTGAAAAACGTCACCCAGTTGATCGCCCAGATTAGCCATTCAACGCTGGAACAGGCCGATGGGCTTTCCAGCCTGACCCGTGCAGTGGATGAGCTTAACCTGATCACCCAGAAAAATGCCGAGCTGGTGGAAGAGAGTGCGCAGGTGTCGGCGATGGTGAAACACCGCGCCAGCCGACTGGAAGACGCGGTGACGGTGCTGCATTAATCGGTATGCCGGATCCGGCGGTTGGAGCACAATGCCTGATGCGATGCTGGCGCATCTTATCAGGCCTGCGGGGTGTGTAGCGGGTGTAGGCCGGATAAGGCGCGTCAAGCGTCGCATCCGGCAATTGCACCGCGCCACTGGCGGATGCGGCGATTAATCCAGTTGCGTAATATCAAAAGCGGCGCGGTCGATCACCGCAATGATCTTTTTTATTTGTGCATCACTGATATCGCTCTGGTTGACGCGTAAATCCAGCACCGCTTTAAAATTATCCAGCGCCCGCTTCATTTGCGGGTTCTGGCGCAGCGCCGCGCCAACGCAACGCGCTTTGATGCGTTCTTCAATCATCTCCACCTGTTCGCGGTTTTCTTCCAGCCACTGCGCGCCTTGTTCGGTCAGCGCAATCTGCTTCTTACCACCTTCCTCTTCGCGGATGGTAATCAGCGACTGCTCCTGCAGAAAATCCAGCGTTGGGTAGATGACGCCCGGGCTTGGGGTGTAATTCCCCTGGGTTAGGTTCTCAATCGCTTTAATCAATTCGTAACCGTGGCTGTCATCGCGCGAGAGAATATCCAGAATCACCAGACGCAATTCACCGTGACCAAAGAAACGTTGCCGACGACCGCCGCCGCGACCGTGGCGACCACCGCAGCATTGACCGTGTTCATGCTGGTGACCGTGTCCGCAGTGCTCGTGTTCTGACTTCTCACCTTTGCAGCAGCCCTCATGGCGTGGCTGGCCTTCATGTTTACAACACCCTTCGTGATGATGGCTCATATCAGCCTCCTTTTGCTTGATTAGATATATCTAATTTATATCTGATGTGAGCATTACTGCAAGTACAAAAATGATTTTTAAACGTGGAAGCACCTCACATCCAGGCCGGATAAGACGTTCACGCCGCATCCGGCAGCATTGCTATGGCACTGAATGCCTTCACATACTTCAGATATATCAGTTCTACAAATCGCTTGCATTTATCATGATTAACAATCATTATCATTTACGAAAATTATTTAGATATATCTGATTACTATCACGAAGGCGATAACAATGAATAACTCCCCCCGCTACCCGCAGCGCGTTCGCAATGATCTGCGCTTCCGTGAACTGACTGTGTTACGCGTTGAGCGCATCAGCGCCGGTTTTCAGCGCATTGTCCTCGGCGGCGAGGCGCTGGACGGTTTTACATCGCGCGGCTTTGACGATCACAGCAAACTCTTCTTTCCTCAACCTGACGCTCACTTTGTGCCGCCAACGGTAACGGAAGAGGGCATCGTCTGGCCGGAAGGACCACGCCCACCGTCGCGTGACTATACGCCGCTGTATGACGAACTACGCCATGAACTGGCGATCGATTTCTTTATTCACGACGGTGGGGTCGCCAGCGGCTGGGCGATGCAGGCGCAACCGGGCGATAAACTTACGGTGGCAGGTCCGCGCGGTTCGCTGGTGGTGCCGGAAGATTACGCGTATCAGCTGTATGTCTGCGATGAATCCGGAATGCCCGCACTGCGCCGCCGCCTGGAAACGTTGAGCAAACTTGCCGTTAAACCGCAAGTTAGTGCGCTGGTTAGCGTGCGGGATAACGCCTGTCAGGATTATCTCGCGCACCTTGATGGTTTTAATATCGAATGGCTGGCACATGATGAGCAGGCGGTAGATGCGCGTCTGGCGCAGATGCAAATCCCTGCCGATGATTACTTCATCTGGATAACCGGCGAAGGTAAAGTCGTTAAGAATTTAAGCCGCCGCTTTGAAGCGGAACAGTATGACCCACAGCGGGTACGTGCAGCGGCTTACTGGCACGCAAAGTAACTGATATATAAAAAGAAAAAGGCTGACGATTTCTCGTCAGCCTTTGCTATATCTGGTGGCCCCTGCTGGACTTGAACCAGCGACCAAGCGATTATGAGTCGCCTGCTCTAACCACTGAGCTAAGGGGCCATGGTAGCGGATTATAAAGTAACTCCGTGTCGCAATCCAGCCATTACCGTGCGCCTGCTGTTTTTATAAACAATGTATTTTCAATCCGTTATACTTTTCCTGGTGATGTTAGAAAGGAGTAAATATGGTTGAGGATATTTTGGCTCCAGGGTTACGGGTCGTGTTTTGCGGTATCAACCCTGGGCTTTCATCCGCCGGGACTGGTTTTCCCTTTGCTCATCCAGCAAATCGCTTCTGGAAGGTGATATATCAGGCCGGGTTTACCGACCGTCAGTTGAAGCCGCAGGAGGCACAGCATCTGCTGGATTATCGTTGTGGCGTCACCAAACTGGTAGACCGTCCAACGGTGCAAGCCAATGAAGTTTCAAAGCAGGAGCTGCACGCAGGTGGGCGTAAGCTGATTGAAAAAATTGAAGATTATCAGCCGCAGGCGTTGGCGATTCTGGGCAAACAAGCATATGAACAGGGATTCAGCCAGCGCGGTGCACAGTGGGGGAAACAAACGCTCACCATTGGTTCGACGCAGATTTGGGTGCTGCCAAATCCCAGCGGTTTAAGTCGCGTTTCACTAGAGAAACTGGTTGAAGCGTATCGCGAGCTGGACCAGGCGCTGGTAGTGCGTGGGCGATAAAAAACGCCACCGAAAAGGTGGCGTTTGTGCAAAGGGACTAGTGCCGGGTGCGGCGTAACGCCTGATCCGGCCTACCGATTAATCGTCCAGGAAGCTACGCAACACTTCAGAACGGCTCGGGTGACGCAGTTTGCGCAGCGCCTTCGCTTCGATCTGACGGATACGTTCGCGGGTAACGTCGAACTGTTTACCCACTTCTTCCAGCGTGTGGTCGGTGTTCATATCGATACCGAAACGCATACGCAGAACTTTCGCTTCACGCGCGGTCAGGCCAGCCAGCACGTCGTGCGTTGCCGCACGCAGGCTTTCGGTGGTCGCAGAATCCAGCGGCAGCTCGAGGGTGGTATCCTCGATGAAATCCCCCAGATGCGAATCTTCATCATCACCGATCGGCGTTTCCATGGAGATTGGCTCTTTGGCGATCTTCAGCACTTTGCGGATCTTGTCTTCCGGCATCAGCATACGTTCAGCCAGTTCTTCCGGCGTCGGTTCACGGCCCATCTCTTGCAGCATCTGGCGAGAAATACGGTTGAGTTTGTTGATAGTCTCAATCATATGCACCGGAATACGGATGGTGCGCGCCTGATCCGCGATAGAACGGGTGATCGCCTGACGGATCCACCAGGTTGCGTAGGTGGAGAACTTGTAACCACGGCGGTATTCGAATTTATCAACCGCTTTCATCAGACCGATGTTGCCTTCCTGAATCAGGTCAAGGAACTGCAAGCCACGGTTGGTGTATTTCTTGGCGATAGAAATAACCAGACGTAAGTTCGCTTCAACCATCTCTTTCTTCGCACGGCGGGCTTTCGCTTCACCGATGGACATACGACGGTTGATATCTTTAACCTGCTCGATGGTCAGGCCGGTTTCTTCTTCAATCTGCTGCAGTTTCTGCAGGGCGCGATGCACTTCTTCAGAGACATCGTGCAGTTTTTCCGACCACGGCTTGTTCATCGCAATTGCCGCGTTGAACCAGGTATCGCTGGTTTCGTTGCCGGTAAACAGGGTAATGAAGTTTTTCTTCGGCATTTTGCACTGCTCAACGCAGAGCTTCATGATCAGACGTTCTTGCGTACGAACGCGGTCCATCATGACGCGCATGCTGTTGACCAGGTAGTCAAACTGCTTCGGCACCAGGCGGAACTGTTTGAATACTTCAGACAGTTTCAGGATCTCTTCCTGAGCGGCAGCGTGACTGCGACCTTTCGCTTTGATGGTGTCACGCGTTACAACGTACTGAGCGCGTAGTTCCGCAAATTTTTCGCGAGCCAGTTCCGGGTCGATGCTGTTGTCATCATCGGCGCTGTCGTCATCGCCATCTTCTTCGTCTTCATCTTCGTCATCGTCCAGATCTTCCTGGGAAAGCTCAGAACCGACGTGAGTGGCGGTAGGTGCCAGATCTTCTTCTGCGTTCGGGTCAACAAAGCCGGTGATCAGATCGGACAGACGCGCTTCTTCTGCTTCAACACGATCGTACTGTTCCAGCAGATAGGTGATCGCTTCCGGATATTCAGCAACGGAGCATTGAACCTGGTTGATCCCGTCTTCAATACGCTTAGCGATGTCAATTTCGCCTTCGCGGGTCAACAGTTCAACGGTGCCCATTTCACGCATGTACATGCGTACCGGGTCAGTCGTGCGCCCGATTTCAGATTCCACGCTGGAAAGCACCTGCGCGGCGGCTTCGGCAGCATCTTCGTCCGCGGTGTTTTCAGCCAGCATCAGATCATCGGCATCCGGTGCTTCTTCCATCACCTGAATGCCCATGTCGTTGATCATTTGGATGATGTCTTCGATCTGATCTGAATCGACGATATCTTCCGGCAGATGGTCATTGACCTCGGCATAGGTCAGATAGCCTTGCTCCTTACCACGGGTGACAAGAAGTTTCAGCTGTGACTGCGGGTTTTGCTCCATAAGACGGTATCCACACTTATTTCATGAGGTTGGTGTTGGGCGATTGACCCGATGTCCTTCAGCCGTTAACGCTGAAATCCAACGGTTGTTTACCGCCAACGATAATTACGAGGGCGTACTTATATATTTGCCGCTGCCTCTCAGTGCGGCTGTCGGGGGCTTCCCGATCGCTCTTCGGCACTTAAGCCGTTAAATCACTTTTTCGCCAGTTCCTGGTTTAATGTCCAGAGCTCCAGGCGTTCTTCGTTGCTTAAACCATGCGTGCGCTCACGAGCGATTAACTCTTCCTGGCGCAGTTCAAGCAGCGAATCAAACATATGGTTGAGTGAGTCGGTGAAGGTTTGCTCAGCAATATTCTTATCTGCTATATCGTCCCACATCGACAGTTTTTCAAGGGTGGCAGCATTATTTGTACCACGATAGTGCTCTAAAAGTTGCCCGGTGGTCAGACCTGGCTGGGAGAGACAAGTGTTGACCAGTTCTCTGAATAAGCCAAGTCCAGGGAGCTTATTTTCATCCAGATTCTCAAGCGGCGGGACCAACGTCGCTAATTCTGGATTTTGCACCAGCAACCCTATAAGTATACGCATGGTCGTGCGTTTTAGCTGCGGAACAGGGCGAGAAACGCCGCTCTCTGCCGCTTTTGGCATTAATCGTTCAAGCTGGCTGTCATCAAGTATGCCTAATTTGTTGCCTAATTCCTGACGAAGATATATTCGCAGCGTTTCGCCCGGCACTTGCGATATCAATGGCAGTGCCAGCGTACTCAAACGTGCGCGCCCGTCAGGGGTACTCAGATCAACTTGCGGCATCAGGCTGTTAAACAGAAATGCGGAAAGCGGCATCGCCTGCTCCATCCGCGCTTCAAACGCTTCTTTACCTTCTTTTCGTACCAGCGTGTCAGGGTCTTCGCCATCCGGCAAAAACATAAAGCGTAGCTGACGGCCGTCTGTCATGTAAGGCAGCGCCGTTTCCAGCGCTCGCCATGCGGCATCGCGGCCTGCACGGTCGCCGTCATAACAGCAAATGACATTGTTGGTCGCGCGGAACAACAGTTGTATGTGATCGGCGGTGGTTGACGTACCTAACGACGCAACGGCGTAATTAATGCCGTATTGCGCCAGCGCCACCACGTCCATATAGCCTTCGACCACAAGCAGACGATTGGGTTCAGCGTTATCCTGCTGCGCTTCATAAAGACCGTAAAGCTGGCGGCCTTTATGGAAAATGTCTGTTTCCGGCGAGTTCAGGTATTTGGGGGTATCGTTGCCCAGCACGCGCCCGCCAAAACCAATCACCCGACCGCGTTTATCGCGAATGGGGAACATCACCCGCTCGCGGAAACGATCGTAACTGCGTCCCTGATCGTTAGTGACCAACATCCCCGCATCAATCAATGACTGGCGATTTTCTGGATTGCCGCCAAACCGCTTCAGGACGTTGTCCCAGCCGGGGGGCGCAAAACCAATCGCAAAGCGAGCGATAACCTCGTGGCTTAATCCGCGTTTTTCCAGATACTGGCGCGCAGACGTGGCAACAGGTTGTTGTAAAGATTGTTGGTAAAACGTATTCAGACCGTCCATCAACTGATAAAGCGTTTGCCTCTGATGGCGCTCGATCTGGCTGGGGCCGCTGCCTGCTTCAAATGGCACTTCAAGATTGTGCATTGCTGCCAGCTCTTCGACCGTTTCAACGAACTCGAGCTTGTCGTAGTTCATCAGGAAGTCGATCGCGTTGCCGTGCGCGCCACATCCAAAGCAGTGGTAAAACTGTTTCTCACCGTTAACGGTGAATGACGGGGTTTTCTCGTTGTGGAATGGACAACACGCGTGGAAATTCTTGCCCTGCTTTTTCAGCTTCACACGGGCATCGATCAGATCGACGATGTCAGTGCGTGCCAGCAGATCATTAATGAATACGCGTGGGATTCGTCCAGCCATAGGCCCCGATTTTTAGCAATTCATAAACGAAAATAAGCCGCGCATTCCTTTCGGAAGCACGGCCTTACAACTACAACTCGGTCTGATCGGAGAGCAACGCTCTCGGGGAATTAGTACAGACGAGTGCGGCGTGCGTTTTCGCGAGCCAGTTTCTTCGCGTGACGTTTCACTGCAGAAGCTTTAGCGCGCTTACGTTCGGTAGTCGGTTTTTCATAGAACTCACGACGACGAACTTCCGCCAGAACACCTGCTTTTTCGCAGGAACGCTTGAAGCGACGCAGAGCTACGTCGAACGGCTCGTTTTCACGTACTTTAATTACCGGCATGTGCCTCTCACCTTTGATTAATTCGGTTTGCCGCTGGCATCAACGCCAGCTTATTTCAAAATGGTGCGGAATTTTACTGCAATTGCTGCTGCTTTGTAAAGCACCGCGGCCTTTTTGAAAGGGACTTTTATAAGGGTGAGGAGTATACACGAGGCTTTCTCCAGGGGCGAACAAAGTTTTACATCAACCCGCATTGGTCCTACACTGCGCGGTAATAAAGCGAGGTAAAACAAGTCATGCGTGTACTGGGTATTGAAACTTCCTGCGATGAAACCGGCATCGCCATTTACGACGATGAAAAAGGTTTGTTAGCCAACCAATTGTATAGTCAGGTGAAATTGCACGCTGACTACGGCGGCGTCGTGCCTGAACTGGCCTCCCGCGATCACGTGCGCAAAACCGTACCGTTGATCCAGGCGGCGCTAAAGGAGTCTGGCTTAACGGCAAAAGACATTGATGCTGTGGCCTATACCGCAGGCCCTGGATTAGTCGGCGCACTGCTGGTTGGCGCAACCGTGGGGCGTTCTCTGGCGTTTGCCTGGAACGTTCCGGCAATCCCGGTACACCATATGGAAGGGCATCTGTTAGCGCCGATGCTGGAAGATAACCCGCCGGAATTTCCGTTTGTCGCGCTGCTGGTGTCCGGCGGTCATACGCAGTTAATCAGCGTGACTGGCATTGGTCAGTACGAGCTGCTCGGCGAGTCTATCGATGATGCCGCCGGTGAAGCGTTTGATAAAACCGCGAAGCTGCTGGGGCTGGATTATCCTGGCGGACCGTTACTGTCGAAAATGGCGGCTCAGGGTACTGCCGGGCGCTTTGTTTTCCCGCGTCCGATGACCGACCGTCCGGGGCTGGATTTCAGCTTCTCCGGTCTGAAAACCTTCGCGGCAAATACCATTCGTGACAACGGCACCGACGACCAGACGCGTGCTGATATCGCCCGCGCCTTTGAAGATGCGGTGGTCGATACGCTGATGATTAAGTGCAAGCGAGCGTTGGATCAGACTGGCTTTAAGCGACTGGTCATGGCAGGCGGCGTGAGTGCTAACCGTACGTTACGGGCGAAGCTGGCTGAAATGATGAAAAAACGCCGCGGCGAAGTGTTCTACGCGCGTCCGGAGTTTTGTACTGATAACGGCGCGATGATCGCCTATGCCGGAATGGTGCGGTTTAAAGCAGGCGCGACGGCGGATCTCGGCGTTAGCGTGCGTCCGCGCTGGCCACTGGCGGAGTTACCGGCCGCGTAAAACTATCGGGTGCCGGAGAGCAATTTCCGGCACCGTCCTTACTTAAAGCAACACCACGGGCATCCACAGTAAGCCGGTAATCACCAGCAATACGAGGAATATCAGCCCAAAAATCGCCCCCAGTCGCCAGTAATCCGCCGTTGGCAGATAACCACTACCGTAGTAAATCGGACTGGGTCCGGTGGCGTATGGTGTAAGAATGCTCCCCAGACCAATTGCCGCGCCAACCATCAGGCAGAACACCGGCAGCGGGATTTCCGGCATCGCCAGCGCGGCGGCGATCATCATCGGTGCGAGGGCGGAGGTATACGCCGTGGCGCTGGCGAAAAAGTAGCGCAGTAGATAAAACACCACAATCAATGCCACCATCACCATCGTCGGCGAATAACCACTTAAGCTGCCTGCTAACAGTTTGCCAAACCAGCTAATAAAACCGGTGTTGTTGAGTCCGGTAGCGAGGGTGATAAGCGAGGCCAGCCAGAAGAAAACGTTCCACGCGGCTTTATTACTGACAATGTCGTCCCAACTGATAATGCGCAGAAGCAGCATCAGTGCCACCACGCTGTAACCGACCATCGCGGCATCGATATAATCACCGCCGAAAATCCACAGCACCAGCGCGCCTACCATCAGCCCCAGCATCCGTTTTTCACGCGAACAGAGCGGGCCCATTGCCTGCAGTTCCGTCTCTGCCCAGCGCGGCACCTGATCGCCTGACTTCAGTACCGGCGGGTACAGCACATAAGCCAGCCAGGGAACCAGCAGCACCAGCAAAATACTGAGCGGCAACATCCCGAGGAACCAGTCGCCCCAACTCAGCGTGGCGTGAGATGCGCTTTTCATCAGTCCAATTAACAGCAAGTTTGGTGCCATCGCCGTCAAGAAAATGGCGCTGGTCACGCAGTCGGCAACAATCCCCATCCACATGATGTACGAGCCAATGCTGCGCGAACTGCTGTCGTTTGGTTGTGATTGATAGAGCGGTGGCAGGTTACGGATGATGGGATAGATAATCCCCGCACCACGCGCCGAGTTGGACGGTGTTACAGGTGCGAGGATCAGCTCGGAGAACATCACCGCATAGCCGAGAAACAGCGTGCGATGTCCCATCTTTTTCACCAGAATCAGCGCAATGCGGCGTCCCAGCCCGGTTTTTTCATAGCCTGTGCCAAACATAAAGGCGGCGAAAATCAGCCAGATAACCGAATTAGAAAAACCGGAAACCGCCCACGAGAGGGATTTTGCAGTGAATTTAAAGCCTGGCTGGGCGAGCTGTTCGGGGCTGAACAGCAGCCAGGGAGAGAGTATGGCGATGATGGAGATACCCACCATCGCCACCACGGCACCCGGCACGGGTTCGAGGATCAGTCCAACGATCACGCCAGTAAAAACGGCAAAGTAGAGCCAGGTATGACTCTCCAGCCCTGCGGGAACCGGAATTAGAGCAATAATGGCGATGACCGCCAGCGGCGCAAGGTATCGCCACCATTCAGTGGAAGGTTTCATCGTGTTATGCCTGCGAAAAAGGAGAGGGGGCGAGCCTCTCCGGGAGGGTTATTTGATGTAATGGACGTGCTCGCAGATCTCTTCCACGATGGGATCGCGGCGTTCGGCGAACAGCTTTTTGTTTTCGGCTATCAGGTTGTTGCCGTGGGTATCAATAGAGACAATCAGCGGGCCGAACTCTTTGACCCGGCAGACCCACAGTGACTCCGGCATCCCGAGTTCTGTCCAGTGCACTTCTTCAATCTCTTCCACCTGGGTTGCCGCCAGCACCGCGCAGCCTGCCGGGAAAATCACATGTAGCGCCTTGAATTTCTGGCAGCCTTCTTCGGTCAGCGGCCCCATTCCGCCTTTGCCAACCACCAGTTTCACGCCGGTCTGCTCGATAAATTCACGTTCAAAACTTTCCATACGCATACTGGTTGTCGGGCCAACGGAAACCATCTCCCATTTATCGCCGTTTTTGCGCACGATGGGGCCAGCGTGGAAAATCGCTTTGCCGTTGAGATCGTAAGGGATCGGACGTTTCAGTTCGATCAAGCGGCGGTGACAAACGTCACGGCAGGTCACCAGCGTACCGGTCAGGTAGATCACATCGCCGACGCGAATATCTTGCAGATCTTCAGCTTTGATCGGGGTTGTCAGGATCTTTTTCATAACGCGCTCCGGGTGTGAGACAGATTTTCAAAGGTGAGATCGGCATGAACCAGCAGCGTGCCGCGACGATGCGCCCAGCAGCCGGTAGAGACAGCAACGCCGATGGTTGACGGATGGCGGGCGGCAGATTCGATATGCACGCCCATCACTGAACTGTTGCCGGTCAGCCCTTGTGGACCAATCCCCAGACGGTTGAGTCCTTCTTCCAGGCGTAGCTCCAGCTCTGCCGCTTTTGGATTGGGATGGCGGCTGCCAATCGGACGCAAAATGGCTTTACGCGAGAGTACGGCGGCGGTTTCCACCGAGGTGGCGATGCCCACGCCCACCAGTACCGGTGGACAGGCGTTTACGGCGAGGGTGGAGATATTTTCGAAGACGAATTTCACCACGCCTTCGTAGCCTTCTGACGGCATTAACACTTTCGAGCGGCCAGGTAGCGTGCAGCCGCCGCCTGCCATGTAAACTTCGATTTCTGCATCGTCATTGTCGGGGATGATGTCCCAGGTGACCCACGGTACGCCGCTACCGGTATTTTTGCCGGTGTTTACTTCGTCAAAAATTTCTACCGCATTGTGACGTAGTGGCGCTTTGACGGTTGCCTCTTCCACGGCTTGTTTGAGTATGCTTTGCAGCTCGCCAAGCAGTGGGAAGCGGGAACCGACTTTAACGAAGAACATAATCTCCCCGGTGTCCTGACAGGCAGGACGATTCAGGTCAATCGCTTTTTGCATGTTGTCGAACATCGTATGGTAGATAATTTTCCCCATCGACGACGTTTCGGCATCCTTTAGCTGTTTTAGTTTATCCACCACGTCATCAGGCATTCGGGTAGAAATCATGGCGGTAAAGTTAGCGACAATCTCTGTCAACGTATTCACTGCCTGTTGCTTAT